>JACDCM010000022.1 GCA_013817545.1 Gemmatimonadaceae bacterium
TCGTCTTGCGCGTTGAATTCAGCGCCATCGAAGCGGACCGCGCGGTTGCGTCCCTGCTCCTTGGCCATGTAGAGGGCATCGTCCGCAGCCTTCACGAGTTGCTCGCGATGCTTTATCTGCGGATGCGGCCACGCCGCCACCCCGCAGCTCATCGTGCGGCGCAGTGTGCCACCTTCAAACGTGAAGATGTGTCCCTCCACTTCTTGACGCGCTCGTTCAGCGAAAGTCACCGCCGCATCGAGGATCGCTCCGGGAAGCAGAACCATGAATTCCTCCCCGCCGTACCGACCCACCCGGTCCACCTCGCGAGCAACCTTCTTCAAAAGGCTCGCGGCCTGCTTGAGCACCTCATCTCCCGCCTGATGCCCATGGGTGTCATTGACCGACTTGAAGTGATCCAGATCGAACATCACGCAGCCCAGCGGTTCATGCAGTCGTGCTGCGTGGTCGAACATTTCGTGCAGCCGCTCCTCGAGATGTCGCCGGTTATAGAGACCAGTGAGTCCGTCCGTCACCGCCATGCGAGTGAGCTGCTCGTTGGCCTTGGCGATCTGGTCCTGCAGCTTCTTGATACGAAGCATGGAGCGGACACGCGCCTCTAGCTCCGCGAAGTTGATCGGCTTTGTGATATAATCGTCGGCGCCCGCACCCAACCCCTCGACCTTGCTCTCGATCGAATCCAGCGCCGTCTGCATGATTATCGGTATGAACGGAAGCGCGGGATTCGACTTGATTCGCCGAGCGACCTCATGCCCGTCCATGCGTGGCATGTTCACATCGAGTAGTATGAGGTCTGGAGGCTGTGCATCGACTCTCCGCAACGCTTCCTCGCCGTCCTGCGCGCTATCACAATCGTACCCGCGCGCCTCGAGGCCTGCTCGAAGCACCTCGACATTGTCTTCCTGGTCATCGACGATCAGAATGCGCGATGCGCGCGCTTGCTCATCTGCCATTCCCGGCCCCGATGAACTTTCTAACCTCGCTAACAACCGTTTTCGGCTCGCAGGGCTTGGCGAGATAGCTGTCGCAGCCAACCTCGAACGCCTTCTCGCGATCGGCGGCGAGCGCGTGCGCGGTCAGGGCAATAATGGGAATGGCGCGCGTTGAGGGGTCGCGCTTGAGCACCTGGGTCGCTTCCCAACCGTCAATGATCGGAATTGAAATATCCATCAGGATCAGATCGGGCATCTCAGAACGCGCTTTAGCGATCCCTTCCTCGCCATTTAGCGCTTCGATTACGGTGTAGCCGAAGTGCTCGAGAATCGTAGAATAGACGATCCGGTTGTCCTCGTTGTCTTCCACGAGCAGAACCGTCTTGCCATTATTACTCATTAGGCATCGTGACCCGCGTGTTACTAATGACTAGGTGACGCGCTGTCCAACCGAGGGAGCGAATCTTGAAGTAGACATACACATCGGGAACGATTCCCGCGTGTGTGGCTGGCGCACAGATACGTTCTCTCCGGATAGAGAGACGTTATGGTCTCAGAAGCAATTTTCTTACCAACATCAATAAAGGAGTTGAGTCCATGGCCCGTTCAGCCGACTTCGCGGGCACACAGTCCGAAATAGCGGACAGCGAACGCGGAGTAGACAAGCCGTTCCCACCAGAGGACATGGCGCCTGCGAGGCTGCCAGCTCGGCCTCTGGGCAAGAGTTACGAACACGAGGCGGATGGGCGACGCTTCGGAACCCTAGCTGTTGGTCTGGCGATCGGTGTTGCTGTTGGTGCCGGCATTGCCTTGCTTATGGCACCCATGAGCGGATCGGAAGTGCGGGAGGCGATAGGGGACCGCGCACGCGGACTGCGGGGACAGGCCGCTGACAGCTGGGACGAACTACGCGACGAGCTTCGCTACGCGTCGCATCGGGGTGGGCGTGGAGTTCGCCGCGGTGTTACCCGTGGCCGCTGGGCTGTCGAGGATCTGGCGGATCGTACCCGGCGGTAGCGAAAGGCAAGGTTGGGATGGGGAGTAGCGAGCGAGGATCAGACTGAGCATGTCGTAGGCGGAAGTCGAATCATAGACAAACGAGGTTACGGTCCATAAGGACTCGCTGCTCCGGCTCATCACCAGGCTACTCTCCACTCCCAAGCTCCTTGAGCCGCCTCGCAGCGTCCTCCTTGTAAAACCTGTCATTGTATTCTTTCGCCGGGCCGGCATTGACGAACTCGAACTGCGCGCGAGCCTTTCCTGGCTCACCCATTTCAGCGTACACCTCTCCCAGTCCAAGATGGTGGGTGAGCCGGTCTGGCTCCGATTCCACGGCTTTCTCCAGATAACGCCTTGCTTCGCCCCAGCTAGCGGAGCTGAAAATCTTTCCTCCCAGAAAGTTCTCCGCCATGAAGCGCTGGAATCCGCCAAGGCGCCGAACTTCCGCATTCCAGCGGCCCATCACATGTAATGCTCCCGCATGTCCAGGATTGCGCTCAAGCGCCTCCAATGCGTGAGCACGTACTTCCTTTGCGTACTTGATGCGCTCTTTGACACCTAGCGTGAGCGCCACCCTTCCGAGACCGCGCGCAAGCTGGAAATGGCCCTCTGCATCTTTTGGATCGGCCTCAACTGCGCGACGTGCGTACGTCTCGCCCCTAACAAACCACGCTGTACGCTTTTCCGAGCTCTTTTCGAATTCGGCGAGGTCAATTACTGCTCGAGCCGCTTTCCACAAGGCTTCGTAGTTTTTTGCGTCCGCGGTAATGGCCACCTCATAGTGCTCTAAGGCCTGGGCCGGATGCATCGCGGAATTTGCCTGATCGCCGAGTGTAATGTGGTCCGCCGGAGCCTGCGCTGCGGCGGTATTGCCGGCAATTGCCATCACCGCAGCGAGTGCCAGGTAGCGCTTGTTCATGGAATCTCCGACATTGGGACACGAACCTATGTGCGATCTGATGGCAGCTGATAATTGGTAGCAGCGCGACAAACATTGGCCATCGGGCATTTACCGTAACCCGTACAGCACTCGGCGCCGGTGCCGCGCGCGTCGCCACTAGAACTATCGTCTGGAGAGGGAAGAACGGTCAATGCTCGCGTACCGACTAATCGAGCGCAAACGCGATGGAGGGCGTATCGAAGCCGGCGAGTGGCGTGCGTTAGCGCATGCGTACGCGGCGGGTCATGTACCCGATTACCAGATGGCGGCCCTGCTAATGGCCATCTACTTCAGGGGAATGGACCGCGGAGAGATTCGTGCGCTGACGGACGCCATGATGGGAAGTGGCGGAATGCTCGATCTGTCTCATCTCGCTTTGCCGCGCATCGACAAGCACTCGACGGGCGGAGTGGGCGACAAGGTTTCGCTGGTCCTTGCTCCGCTGATCGCATCGCTGGGCGTTGCTGTGCCCATGATGTCCGGACGTGGTCTCGGTCACACGGGCGGAACTCTCGACAAGCTGGAGGCGATTCCAGGTATGCGCACCGATCTGTCACTCGCCGACGCGCGGGCGCAGATCGAGGCTATCGGTTGCGCGCTCATGGGTCAGACATTGGAGATTGCGCCCGCTGACAAGAAGATGTATGCGTTGCGCGATGCAACGGCGACCGTCGAATCGATTCCGCTAATTGCCGCCAGCATCATGAGTAAAAAACTCTCGGAAGGACTGACAGGGCTGGTGCTGGACGTGAAGCGCGGGTCCGGCGCTTTTTTGCCCGACGCCGAACAGGGTATCGAGTTGGCTCGCACGATGATCGCACTCGGGGCAGACCATGGATGCCCAACAGTCGCCCTGGTCACCGCTATGGACAGGCCCCTCGGCAGGGCGTGCGGCAACGCCCTGGAGACGGAAGAGGCGATCCTTACGCTCAAGGGAGAGGGTCCACCGGACCTGCTAGAGGTTACCTACGCGCTAGGTGCAGAAATGCTCATGCTCGGCGGTGTGGCGAAATCACGCGAGGAAGCGCGAGAGCAGATGACCACAGCAATTGCGTCAGGCCACGCCGCTCAGAAATTCGCCGAAATCATTGAAGCGCAGGGCGGCAATCCAGGTGTTGTCGAGGATCCTGCCGTGCTTCCCCAAGCTGCAGCGTGCGAGCTCTTTGAGTCACCGCAGAGTGGTATCGTCGCAAGCGTAAGGCCTCGCGCCGTCGGCCGAGGCATCATTGCGCTGGGAGGCGGTCGTTCCACCATGGAGGATGTCATCGATCCCACCGTGGGATTCGTCATAACCGTCAAGCCGGGTGACTGGGTTGACGCAGGCGAACCGCTCGCGACGGTCTTTGCGCGCAACGCCGACGGCATTCGTGCAGGGCGCGCCGCGCTCGCGGAAGCGATACGAGTGAGCGATGAAGCGGAGCCGCCGTTGACGCTTGTGTCGCACCGGGTATCTGATCAGGGAGTTACACTTTACGAGTCCCAGTGACGGACCAGGGCGGAAGTTGCGCGGGTTCGCTCTGCTGAGAGGGTGACCCTCCCTGTTGAAGGAAGCGTCGCCAAATACTTGACGCGACGCGGCCTCCGATCAAAGTTCTAGACGTCCAAATTCCGGACGAACTTGGCTTTTTCCTCGATGAACAGCCTTCGAGGCTCGACTTCATCGCCCATTAGCCGCTGGAAGATGAGATCCGACTCCACAGCATCCTCCAGGTCCACCTTGAGAATCGTTCGCGTTTCCGGATCCATCGTTGTCTTCCAGAGTTGATCCGGGTTCATCTCTCCAAGCCCCTTGTACCGCTGGATGTTTACGCTTCCCCGGCCGTCTCCGTTCCCCAGGCGTGCCGTCAGAGTCTCGCGCTCAGCCTCGTCGTAGGCGTAATACTCCTCTTTCCCCTTTGCAACGCGGTACAGCGGTGGCTGCGCGATGTAGAGGTAACCCGCGTCGATGAGCTCGCGCATCTGACGGAAGAAAAAAGTGAGTAGAAGCGTACGGATGTGAGCGCCATCGACATCGGCGTCCGTCATGATGATGATTTTGTGATAGCGCGTGTTCTCGATGGAAAAGTCGTCCTTGATTCCCGATCCGATCGCCGTGATGATCGTCCGGATCTCCTCGTTGGACAGCACCTTGTCGATACGCGCCTTTTCGACATTGATGATCTTGCCGCGCAGGGGAAGGATTGCCTGGAACATCCGGTCGCGGCCCTGCTTCGCTGAACCGCCGGCGGAGTCACCCTCAACAAGGTAGAGTTCGCAAAGCGCAGGATCGGATAACGAACAGTCGGCCAGCTTGCCCGGGAGATTGCCGATATCGAGCGCCGACTTCTTGCGCGTAAGGTCACGCGCCTTGCGCGCGGCCTCCCGCGCTCGCGCCGCCGATACGGCTTTCTCAACCACAATATTCGCCCAGCGCGGATGCTCCTCCATGTACTGCGACAGGAGCTCCTGCACGACACTCTTCACCGCGCCTTCAGCCTCGGAGTTGCCGAGCTTCGTTTTCGTCTGCCCTTCGAACTGCGGTTCCCGCACCTTGATCGAAAGGACAGCCGTAAGGCCCTCACGGGCGTCGTCACCGGTCAGCTTGAAATCCGCCTTCTTGAGAAAATTCCCTTTCTCCGCGTAGCTATTGATGACGCGCGTGAGTGCGCTCTTGAAGCCGGTGAGATGCGTTCCCCCTTCATGAGTGTTGATGTTATTGACGAAGGAAAAAACATTCTCGTTGTATCCGTCATTGTACTGGAGTGCGAGCTCAATACCGATGTCGTCCTTTTCAGTTTCGATGTAGGCAATGTCGGGGTGCAACGCTTTACGAGTCACGTTCAGGAAAGTGACGAATTCCTTGAGTCCGCCCTTGGCGTGAAAAGTTTCCTCGACTTCACGTCCTGCGCGCTCGTCGCGAAGGGAAATCGTCACTCCCTTGTTCAGGAAGGAAAGCTCACGAAGTCGCGTGGCGAGAGTGGAATAATCGAACTCGAGCTCCGTGAAAATCTCCTGGTCCGGCTTGAAGAACACGGTGGTGCCGCGCTCCGTTTTCGGGACCTTTCCGAGGGTCTTCAGCTGCGTATTGGTGGCGCCACGGCAGAAATCCATATAGTACTCCTGGCCGTCGCGCTTTACCCAAACCTTGAGAACTTCGGACAAAGCATTTACCACCGAAACCCCAACACCGTGCAGCCCGCCCGACACCTTGTAGCTACTCTTGTCGAACTTGCCGCCGGCGTGCAGAACCGTCATTGCCAGCTCGACTCCCGGAATCTTTTCGGTGGGATGAATGTCGACAGGTATGCCGCGCCCGTTGTCGATAACGGTTATCGAGTTATCGGCGTGAATGGTCGCAGCAACGCGGTCGGCATAACCAGCCAGCGCCTCGTCGATGGAGTTGTCGATGACTTCATAAACGAGATGATGCAGCCCGCGCGCCGACGTTGAGCCGATGTACATGCCCGGTCTCTTGCGAACGGCCTCGAGACCCTTGAGAACTTGAATTTTATCGGCGCCATAGTTGTTCATGTATTTTCCTGATTGCGCTACGGTGGGATTACCGAACATCGTCCGAAAATGATGTGTTTCAGCGATACGGTAATATAGGCGCAATTTCTTGAAATTAAAAGGGTTACGCCTAGCCTGGAGTCGGCTGGTTACGACTCCATTAGTCGCCAGCGGATCTTGCGCACGGGAGAGCGTCCGGACTGACGATTCATCTCCCGGAGAAGCTGCGGTTCCAGTAGCGAAAGCTCAGTCATCCAGGCGTTTGTCTTGACGGCAACAAGTAGCACGCCTGTTCTCGAAATCGACAAAGGCTCGGTAACCCGCGCGATTGGCGCACCAACCAGAGAACTCCATTCCGGAATGATTCCAGCTTGCTCAATGCGCTCCTCCAGGCCGGAACGCTTGAGAAACGTTGCCAGCGCCTCGGCGACGCGCGCGGGAGCCTTGGGCGGCTCTCCATCGGGACCGCGCTTGCGACGACTCATTCGTGTTCCCGAGCAAGCACCCCATCGGTAACGCGCCAACGCTCGAGGCGCGTGAAGCCTTCCGGGATATCCGAAGTCCGGGGAACGGCGAGTAGCGTTTGCCCATGGCTGGCGGAGTTCAGGAGATCCAGTATTCGACACGACCTCCGAGCATCCAGCTCGGCGAACGGATCGTCAAGGAGTACGACCGGTTCCATAGCCGCCGCGGCGCGGAGCGTCTCCGCTTCCAGCAGCCGGAGAGCTATGGCCGCGGTGCGTTGCTGGCCAGCGGACGCATACCCCTGAAGGTCGCGGCCGTTGAGCAAAATTGCCAGCTCGTCGCGGTGCGGTCCTATGTGTGTGATGCCGCGCCGGATATCCAGGGCACGCTTTCGCTCGAACCATTCCCTCAGAGTGACCTCGAATCCGAAGGAAGCATCCGTCGAATGAGCCCGCGGACGATACTGCAGCTCGGCTTCGCCGTTCTCACCTATTGTATTGGACAACTCGGTGAATCGAGCCGAATGGCTGGCGACCCAGTTTGTGCGCGTATTCCACAGAACGGCACCACTCTCCGCGAGCGCGGGTTCCCAGACTGCTACAGCATCATCACCTTGGCCAGGTCTCGTACTTCGGAGCGCGGCATTGCGGTTCGCGAGGGCGGCTCGATACCGCTGGAGAGCGGTGAGATAAGGTCGCGATGTAAGCGCGAGCATGACGTCAAGAAATCGGCGCCTTTCCCCGGGCGCGCCGGTAATGATCACCGCGTCGCGGGGTGAAAAGATTACCGAGGGGAGTATTCCGAGGGCGTCGGAGAGGCGAGGCGGTTCAACACCGTTGAGGCGGGCGCGCTTACGTCCGGATCCTTTCCCGCTTGCCGGCCGCTCAAAGCCTACCGCGATCTCCGTTGGGCCAGGACCAGCAATCGCTCCAGTAAGGTGGAAACCGGAGGTCCCAAAGCGAACCAGCTCCTGATCCCGGTCGCCGCGAAATGATCGGAGGAGCTGCAGGTAGTAAACCGCTTCGAGAAAGTTTGTCTTGCCTTGCGCGTTGTCTCCGACGAGCGCCATGCCTGCGGGCGCAATACGCGCGTCCACGGACACGAGGTTCCGAAAATCCCGCGCGCGCATGTAGCGCAGTTCCGCACGTGCAATGGAGCGACTCGCCGGCGCGGTAACGCCCGCGGTTTGGATCATGGAAATCCGACCACCACCGTGTCGTGTTTCACAACTTGAAAATTCTGATCATCCAGCACGACCGCGCGGATTGCGATGCGAGAGCCCGCAGGGGTTGTCGCGCTTACAGGTATGCTAAACGTGAACTCCACCCGGTGGCGGTCAGCCACGGAAAACTGCTGTCGGATCGTGTCGACCGGACTCGTGGCGAAGAGAGTGAGTGCTTCCAATCCACTGCCATCGGAAGCGCGAACCATCACATCGACGGTATCGCTGGGAGCGATAATCCTTGTGGCCGGGATGATCTCAAGCTGAGGTATGTCAAACCGTTCTCGTTCCCGATAGCATGCCGAGGATGCCATGGCGCAGATGAGCAGCGCGGCCACGCGCATCATTTGCCGATGAACGCGGCGGGGCGTTTTTCCATGAAGGCTCGCATTCCCTCACGCATGTCCGCTGTCGACGCAAGAAGCCCGAAGTGATTCGCCTCGATGGCGAGACCGTCGTCCAGCGTTCCCTCGAGTCCGCGGTTCACTGCCTCAATGCACAGGGCGACTGCGACAGGCCCTTTAGCGAGGATCTGGCGCATAGCTGCTTCTGCCGCGGAGAGAAGCTCGCCCGAAGGAACGACCTTGTTCACCAGCCCAATTCGATACGCCTCGGCGGCGTCGATCATCTCGCCGGTAAGAATTAGCTGCAAGGCTCGCCCCTTCCCGACGAGACGGGGGAGTCGCTGCGTACCTCCATAACCGGGCCCAATGCCGAGGTTCGTCTCGGGCAGCCCGAGTTTCGCACCCTCAGACGCAATTCGGATGTGGCAGGCGAGAGCGAGCTCGCAGCCCCCACCCAATGCATAGCCGTTAATGGCTGCTATAGTTGGCTTGGGAGATGTCTCGAATCGCGTGAAAATCCGTTGCCCGCGCAACGAGCGCTCACGTCCGTCGACTGGACCCTGTTCGGCGAGTTCGGCGATATCCGCGCCTGCCACGAATGCCTTCGTGCCAGCGCCGGTGAGAATTATGCCACCGACGTCATCCCTCGAACGCGCCTCTTCGATAGCCTCGCCCAGTTCGCTGATCGTTGCGTCGTTGAGAGCGTTAAGCTTTTCGGGGCGGTTTACGGTAATAAACGCTATCCGATCACGGGCCTCGAACGTGAGCATCTGAAAGGACATGCGGTTGTTTTCCGGAGCGAAGGTCGGGATTGATAGGAAGCAGAAATCTAAGGGGTAGGTTTCATTAAAGCTGGTAACCCAAACAGCGATCCCGCATTTGGCATGAATTCATCGTTTTGACGGAAGTTGAGACGCCGCCTAGCTTGCCGCGGGTCTCGGCGCATCGCGCCTTTCAGGATTACCACTTTCGTATGGAGCGTTTCGCTGCTGCGTTGTCGGACGCAATGCAGCGGGTGTTGATTGCGATGCCTACGGCGAGCGGCGAAACGGGGTAGAGTGAATTTCTTGCCAGGACTTTTTATCGGTTGCCTGCGGTGAGCCCTCGGCGTGCGAGGTCGGAGGAATCATGGGCGAGAACTCAGGCTGAAAAATTTCGCCTGACAGGGCCGCGTTCCGGCACTCTGTCACGACGGTGCGTAGCAGAACCGCTAACCGGAGTAAAGCTGGAATGACCGTGCGGTGGATCAAGCGGCACGGTAGCCCAAAGCGCGGTTTTCGCTACACGGATTCGGCAGGTGCGGCGACGCGCAACGCGCGCGTGCTCGCCCGGATCGACGCCTTGCGAATTCCACCTGCCTGGGGGGATGTGCATATCGCCGTGAACGCAAAGGCGGCGGTGCAGGCGTGGGGGATGGACGTGAAGGGTCGCAAACAGTATCGCTATCACGGTAGTGCTGTCGCTCGGGGTGACACGCGCAAACACTATCGAGTGCGCCGCCTCGCCCGCGACTTACCAAGGATCCGCGCGAAGCTGCACGAGGACTTCAAGCGCGACGATCTATCGAAGGAACGTGTGGCAGCGGCTGCTGTCCGCCTCCTGAGCGACGGGTTTTTTCGTGTTGGAAGTGACCGATACGCCAAGGAGAACAAGACTTTTGGTCTGACCACACTTCGCAAGCGCCATGTGCGTGTCGATGGCAGCGACATGACCTTCGAGTACAAGGGCAAGCGATCGATTCGGCAATGGAAGATTGTTTCGGACCGCGATCTTGCGGCGTTCGTGCAGCAACTCCAGGGACTACCGGGCGAGCGTCTCTTCCGATATCAGACCAACCGTGGGTGGGCCGACCTGACTGCCGGTGACGTCAATGAATACGTGCGCGGTTTAACGGGGTGGCGCTACAGCGCAAAGGATTTTCGAACGTGGGGCGGAACTCTGCGATTTGCGACGGTGCTGGCGGAACTGGGGGCTCCCGCCACTCTAAACGCCCGGAAACGGCAGGTCGTCCTGGCAATCCGGCTGGTGGCGGCAGAGCTCGGAAATACCCCAGCGATTTGCCGCAAATCGTATGTTCATCCCATTGTTATAGCGCGCTATCTGGATGCGGGTGAGACCATGAAGCTCGGACGCTCCAAAGCACGTATCAATGGACACGCCCCGGAGGAGAAGGCGCTTATTCGGTTTCTCGACCACCATTTCCCCGAGCGTCGGAAGCGCCGGCGGAGCGAGGATGCCTCGGAGTGACGACCCGACTGTCCGATCACGCACAAGCTTCACAGCTGCCTCCCGCCCGCGGGGATGCGACATTGCGGTTTGCCGATGCAAGTCATTGAGGCTGTGCGGTGGTCACCAGATGGCGGGGGTGTTCGCGTCATCGATCAGACAAAGTTGCCGGAACAATTTGAAGAGCTTGATCTCCGCACACTGGAGGAAGTGTGTGAGGCGATCCTGGGATTGGTGGTACGTGGCGCGCCTGCCATTGGCATAGCGGGGGCCATGGGCCTGGTGGTGTCGCTGCAGCCGCATGCTCACCTCCCACTCGGCGAGTTCAGGGCCAAGCTGGCAGAGCACGCCGCACGGTTGAGAGAAACCCGTCCCACGGCGGTAAATCTGTCATGGGCCATAGATCGTATGGTACAACGTGTTTCGGAGCCGGGGGGCCCCCCCCAATCTTCAAAATACAGTGCTCCCCCCGAAACACTGTCATCATCCTTGCGCACCCCGAGTCAAATCCTCGCCGAGCTTCGTCAGGAGGCCAGCGCGATTCTCGCGGAGGACCGAGCAATGTGCCGTCGGATCGGCGAGCACGGTCTGCCCTTGATTCCCGCCAACTCGCATATTCTCACGCACTGCAATGCCGGGGCGCTCGCAACCGGAGGAATCGGCACCGCTCTCGCACCGATTTACATGGCTGCGGAAGCCGGTCGCAACGTAGAGGTGTTCGCCGACGAGACCAGGCCACTCTTCCAGGGTAGCAGGCTCACCGCGTGGGAACTCTCGCGCGTCGGAATTCCAGTCACAGTGCTGGCGGACAGCGTTGCAGCCAGCCTCATGCGGGCAGGTCGTGTCGACCTTGTCATCGTTGGCGCGGACCGAATCGCGGCGAATGGAGATGTCGCCAACAAGATCGGCACTTACGCGGTTGCGGTGGCTGCCAGATACCACGGTATTCCATTCTACGTCGCCGCTCCGTCGTCGACCTTCGATCCCACCCTCGCCAGCGGCGACGAAATCGAGATTGAGCAGCGCGCGCGAAGTGAGATCGCCAACGGCTTCGGCCGTACCATCGCTCCGGACAGCGCTCGCGTAGCGAATCCCGCGTTCGACATTACTCCAGCTGAGCTGATCACGGCCATCATCTCTGATACGGGAGTGCATCGCGCACCGTACGACTTCTCGGGGGTAGGAGACGGGCAGCAGTGTATAAGTGCCGCGAAGATTGTCGCGGCAAAAAAAAGCAATCGTTCCGTCTGCGCAAGCAGTGAGGTTCCAATACCAGCTCCCAATTCCGAATGAAGCACGTTCTCGCCATCGACCAGGGTACCACCGGATCCACCTGCCTGATGATTGCGCGCGACGGCAGCGTGAAGGGTCGCGGATACCGCGAGATTACGCAGCACTTTCCGCGACCGGGCTGGGTGGAGCACGATGCGCTGGATATCCTGTCGAAGACTCTCGAAGCGGCTCACGAGGCGATCGGTCAAGCGAACGCCGACCCCGCCGCGATTGGCATAACCAATCAGCGCGAAACTGTTCTTCTCTGGGAACGCTCGACAGGCACACCCATGGGCCGCGCAATTGTATGGCAGGATCGCCGTACCGCGGAGAGATGCGCGGAGCTTACGCCGTCCGCAGCCCGTATCGCGGAACTGACGGGCCTCGTTACTGATCCGTATTTTTCAGCCACCAAGCTCGAGTGGATGCTTTCAGACAAGCGCATCCGCGCCCGTGCCGAGTCGGGAGAACTGGCGGCAGGCACCATCGATAGCTGGCTCGTTTGGCAGTTGACGGGTGGTCGAGTGCACGCCACTGACCCGACCAACGCTTCTCGTACGATGTTGTATGACATTCAGAAAATGCAGTGGAGCGATGAGCTTTGCGCGCTCTTTGGCGTACCGCCACAGCTGCTGCCTGAAGTACGGCCGTCTGCGGGCGACTTCGGGAGAACGCGCAGCGATCTGTTCGGGCGCGAAATACCCATTACCGGTATTGCAGGAGATCAGCAGGCAGCTTTGTACGGTCAGGGGTGCTGGAGCGCCGGACAGGGCAAGAACACCTACGGGACCGGCGCATTCCTTCTAATGAATACAGGCACTCGCCGAGGAGATGCGGGCGGCGGGTTACTGGCAACTGTGGCATGTGACGCCGAAGGCAAAGCCGCCTACGCTCTCGAGGGCTCGATCTTTATCGCGGGTGCGGCCGTGCAGTGGCTCCGGGACGGCTTGGGGATCATCGGATCCGCGCAGGAGACCGAAGCGATTGCTCAGGGTTTGGATTCCACCGGCGGCGTGTACTTCGTGCCCGCCCTTGCCGGGCTTGGCGCGCCACACTGGGAGCCGGAGGCTCGCGGGACAATCGTAGGCCTCACGCGCGGTAGCTCCAGCTCGCACCTCGTGCGTGCGGCGCTCGAGGCGATGGCTTTCGGCACCGCGGAAGTGCTGGAGGTCATGCGAGAGCGCGGCGGTGCGTCCTTTACCGATGAGGGAGCGCCGCTTCGGGTCGATGGCGGGGCGACGTCGAACGACTGGCTCATGCAATTTCAGGCAGACGTCCTCGGTTGCCCAGTTGAACGTCCCCAAGTTATCGAGACAACCGCGCTCGGCGCGGCGGGGCTGGCCGGACTTGCTTCGGGCATCTGGCCAGACGCTTCCAGCTTTCTCGCCACGCGCGATTACACGCGCTGGACTCCAGGAGCTGGTGTCGCTGCGGCGCTGGAAGGGAGACAAGGGTGGGACCGTGCGGTGCGCGCGACGTTGTCCTGGGCGAGAGATTCCGCGTGACGGCCGCTCGTCGTTCTCTCCGAACGCTTCTCGACGTCCACTGCGCTGATCTCGGTGCATGCCGGCAGTGCGGACATTCGGATGCGTCAGTCGTCCCCATCCTTTCGGAGGCGCGGTCTCCAAAGGTCATGCTGGTAGGACAGGCTCCCGGCAAGGTGGAGTTAGATGTCAGACGCCCATTTGCTGGGCGTGCCGGCAAGACACTTTTCAAGTGGCTTGAGCGCGCCGGGCTCGATGAACACGAAGCGCGCGAAAGCATTTACATCTCCGCTATCACTCGCTGCTATCCCGGTCCCAGTCCGACCGGGCGTGGTGATCGCGTCCCATCCCTGCGAGAGCGCAGCGAGTGCGGAAGCTGGCTCGATGAGGAGCTTCGCCTCATACGACCGGAGCTTATCATTCCGGTTGGCAGGCTGGCGATCGACCGATTTCTTGGACCACTTCCACTGGAGAACGTGGTCGGCCGCATCCACGAAAACCGCAACCAGGACACATTGGCACGAGTCATCCCCCTCCCGCATCCGTCGGGAGCCAGCAGCTGGCCGAACGTCCCCGCAAATCGCGTACTGCTCGACGCGGCGATCGATCTCCTTCGCGTGGAATTACAGCGGCTTTGCATTGGGAAACCCATGAGCCAGACACGGCGAACCGCATGATCGCCGCACTTGCATTGGCCATCTCGCTCCAGGCAATACCGCCGCGCGATCGCTGGTTCGGACCGGACAAAGTGAAGCATTTTTTCATTGCGGCGTTCGTGCAAAGCGTCTCTTACAGCGCCTTCCGCGCGGTGAACGCGCGACATGGCGTGTCGCTGGCTGGCGCTTCCGCGACGACGACGGCATTCAGTATTGGCAAGGAGATCAGTGACAAGCGCCGGTACGGAGAGTTCAGCTTTCGCGACTTGGCTTGGGACGCAGGTGGTGCTGCTGCGGCGTCGGTGTTGCTCGTGCGTACGGAACGGTAGTTTTCCAAAGCGGGAGGATTATTACCTGGTCCTCCCTACTCCCAACCCCGCGCTCCAAGTACTAGAGTATATTCATGAAGCGGAATTGTGGACTCGAAACGTGCCCTAAGCCGGCACACGAATGACCGGCAATCCGGAAAATCCAGATCCGAAGCCTGAATCCCGGATGGAGGACGCTGCAGACGGCTCCGACAGGCGATCCAATGTCGAGCTGCGCGAAATGATCGATCAGATGTTGCAACGGGTCCGCGATTTTCACCGCAACAATCCCCGGTGGGATTCATCCGAGCGTGCTCGTGCCGAGGCGGATCTCGAGTCTATCATGGCACGCGTACGCCGCGAGACGGTGAGAAGCGGTTTGGACGATGAAGCCAATTCAGACGCAATATCACGAAACTCCGGAAACGAGGGTGTAAGGTGAAGGCAAGAACGAAGTTCCTTGTTGGGGCTCTGGCGATTGTTCTTCCAGCCGGCTGGCTGATGGCAAAGTCGACTACCGACACGGGGGTCTACTATCTCACGCCGAGCGAGCTCGGTACAAAGGTGGCTGAAGACCCATCCCTGTATGAAACCGGGATCAAGGTTGGAGCGCGCGTGGTTCCGGGATCCATCGTGAGAGATCCTGGTGGCCGCTCGGTTGCGTTCGTCATGACGGACGGGGCAAGAACATTCCCTGTTACCTACCGCGGCATCGCGCCCGACACGTTTACAGACAGCGCCGACGTCGTTGTTGAAGGCCGGCTTGGCCGAGATGGCACTTTCCGCGCAACGACGCTACTCGCGAAGTGCGCGTCGCGTTACGAGGCCGCGCCCGACAAGTACAAAGCGACGCCAGGCTATCGCAACGCTGCCGTCCGTCCCGAACCATGATTCTTGTTGGCGAGCTGGCGCTCTGGGTCGCTCTGCTCATGGCGGCCTGGGGCACCACGGTATCGTTCGCTGGCGGGGCGACCGGGCGCGCAACGCTGATAGCCAGCGGAGAGCGCGCCAGCTACGCCACGTTCGCATTCGTCATACTTGCTTCATTGGGACTTTGGAGCGCGCTGTTCGCTTCTGATTTTTCGATCAAGTACGTTGCATCGTTTACGAGCTCGAATCTGCCCAAGGCTTACAAGTTCACAGCTTTCTGGGCGGGGCAATCGGGTTCGCTACTGTTTTGGTCGCTGGTCCTGGCTTTCTATGCGGCTGTAGCCACTTTCAACAACCGGCGGCGAAACCGGGAGATGATGCCGTATGTGACGGGAACGCTCAGCGCCGTTACCCTCTTCTTTCTTCTCGTCACTTGCCTCGGCTCCAATCCGTTCGAGAGGCTCGACTGGCTACCTCCCGATGGTCGAGGGATGAATCCCCAGCTTCAGAATCCGGGGATGGCGATCCACCCGCCGACGTTGTATCTCGGATACGTCGCGACCGCCATTCCGTTCGCATTCGCCGTCGCGGCCTTGCTGGCTCGGCGTCTGACCGCGGAATGGTTAGCTGCAGTGCGCCGGTGGGCTCTTCTCTCCTGGTTTTTTCTTACGATTGGTGTGGTGCTCGGCATGTGGTGGGCGTACGTGGAACTCGGGTGGGGAGGGTACTGGGCGTGGGATCCTGTTGAGAACTCTTCCTTCCTCCCGTGGCTAACCACAACCGCTTTCCTGCATTCGATCATGATCCAGGAGAAGCGCGGCATGCTACGGAAGTGGAACGTGACGCTCGTCATATCCACCTTTCTTCTGTCAATTCTGGGCACGTTCATAACGCGTAGCGGAGTGATTTCGAGCGTTCACTCGTTCGCACAATCGCCGATTGGATACTGGTTCGCCGGCTTTCTGGTGTTCGCGATAGCTGTATCCGCCTATCTGGTATCGACACGCCTGTCCGATCTAAAAGCGCAGGCGCATCTCGAGAGCATGGTGAGTCGTGAGGCCAGCTTTCTTTTCAACAATCTTCTGCTGGTTGGCATCGCCTTCTCGATATTGTGGGGAACTCTGTTCCCGATTCTCAGCGAGGCCGTGCGCGGCACGAAGATCACGGTGGGACCGCCTTTCTTCAATCAAGTGAACGTCCCGTTAGGCTTGCTGCTGCTAGGCCTCACGGGTGTGGGGCCCCTCATCGCATGGCGCCGGGCTTCACCCGCCAACCTCAAGCGGCAATTCACCGGCCCTGTGATCGCGGGAGTAGTGGTAGGCATCCTTCTGTTCGCACTGGGAATGCGTGAAGCGTACGCACTGATAGCGTACACGCTTGCCGGCTTCGTGATGGCGACCATAGTCCAGGAGTTCGTAAAGGGCATCGGAGCCCGGCGCCGCATGTACAACGAGAACGCGATCACTGCGCTGCTGCGTCTGATTGCCAGAAACCGGCGCCGCTACGGCGGTTACATAGTTCACGTAGGCATTGTTGTTCTCTTCGCCGCGTTCGCGGGGCTCGCCTTCAAGAAGGAGTTCGACATCACCCTGGCTCCTGGCGAGCGGTTCGCCGCGACGGATCCGTACGGCGATCGATGGACTTTCGCTAGCAACGGTATCTCGCGCTTCGAGCAGCTTAACCGCCACGTCACGGCGGTGGCTTTACAGACGACGAGAAACGGGAAGCCCATGCCGCTGATCACCAGCGAGAAGCGGCAGCATGTAGACAGCCGCGGCGCACCGACCTTCGAGCCTTCCACGGAAGTGGGAATACTCGAGTCGCTTCGTCAGGACGTTTACATCGTCCTCGCCGGTGTGTCGGCCAATGAGAACGCCGAGATCCGGGTGACGTTCAATCCGCTCGTGTGGTGGGTTTGGTTCGGCGGCGTGGTAATGGCGATTGGCGGGCTCATCGTCATGTGGCCGCAGGCGGATCTTCGTCGCGCGCAGGGTGGTTATCTGGCGTCCCTCAAGCCGGAAGCGGAAGTGGTGGTTGGCAGATGAGCGGAGACGCTCAGGATCGGGGCTACGCACGCGCACCTGGATGGCCAGACGATTCGCTTTCACGCCGTGGGGCACTGAAGCTGATCGTTGGCACCGTGGGTGTACTGGCTTCGAGCGCGCTGATAGCTCAAGACCAGCCAGCCGTTCAGGAAATGACAGGGCCCATGGATGAGTCGAAGCACCGGCCCGTCAGGCTCCCTGCGAAGGGTGTGCGTCCTTCAATGACGAACGACGAGCGAGACGCGGTGGAACGCAAGCTTGGATGCCAGTGCGGCTGCGGGCTCGACATTTTCATCTGCCGAACTACACACTTCACCTGCGCGGTTTCGCCAGCCATGCATCGCGATGTAATGGCCCTCGTTGACGGAGGGCATGGTGCGCAGGAAATCATCGATGCATTCGCGAATGTGTACGGTGAGCGGGTCCTTCTCATGCCGGTGAAGTCCGGGTTCAACTGGGCGGGATATCTCATGCCGTTCGTCGCTATTGCGGGTGGAGCGTCCGTCGTAATGGTGGTTTTGCGGCGCTGGCGGCATGCGACACCGGTGGCGCCGTTGAGCGGACTCGCAGTGAATGCCAGCCCTGACGAGATCGCACGCATCAATGCCGCCATGCGAGACGACGCTGGGTGACAGCTCTGATCATAGGCACCGTGCTGGCCCTCGGAGCACTGGCCTTCGTTCTGCACCCGCTCTTCGTGGATCGAGAGCCGGTCCCGGTTGCCGCAAGAATCAGTAAAGTCAGGCCGGCGAGTGAAGAAGCGCTTTCAGCGCTGCGCGAGGTGGAATTCGATCGCGAAACCGGGAAGCTATCGGATACCGACTATGCCGCGCTGAAGACCGAATACACGCAGGAGGTTCTGACTGCGATGCGTGCGGAAGGCCGGTCAGAAGGTTTTGGATCTGACGACGCCGCCGAAGCTGTCGTTCTCAAATATCGCCGGCGACGCCGGGAGTGCTCGAGTTGCGGTCCGCGTCCCGAAGCAGATGCCGACTACTGCTCAAATTGCGGAAATTTCCTGGCGGGCGCTTGCGGATCTTGTGGCGCGCGCGTCACTGAAGCCGGAGCGAGATTCTGCCTGTCCTGCGGTAAAACGCTGGCGGCGTAAGTTGGCTTGGATGCTACTGCGAGCAGCTGACTGCAGTGCGGGCTGCGTCCACTTCTTCGCTTCCTGCCTGCGCGACTCGCCCCCCGCTTACTTGATCACTTCAATTCGCAGCGATCCAATCAATTTGAGCAACTCGGCTTGACGCTTGAATCCGCCGATGACAAACCGCAAGTGAGCGGCATCGGCGGGAAACTGGCCAAACGTGGGATCGATCGCAACCCAGTCGCCCAGGTAAACCTCCGGCCAGGCGTGGTAGTAGAATTTTCCCCCAACGTTTGCCAGCCCGGCAACGCTGCGAGCCGGAAGCCCTGCGGCGCGCGCCAGAGCGACAAAGAGCTGGGTGTGTTCATTGCAGTCACCTGTTCGGGCACGTAGCACCTGGGTCGCGTTCGGAATGCTGAAGGAAATCTTTTTTTCGAGCGAATCGTAGACCCAGCGATTGATTCGCTGCGCCACTTTTCGCGGGTCGACTTCGTTTCCAACGATGCGCGCCGCAAGCTCGCGGATGCCAGGGTCGTCGGACTGGACCAGGGGCTCGGCGAGCACAGTCGCGCCAAACTGCGCAGGATCGCCAGGAATTGTGTAGGAAGCGCGCATGATACTGGCCGTCTCGCGACGGATCTCCAGTGTGTCGCCGGCAAGACTCTGACGCGCACCTTCAAGATCGTATCCCGCGAGGTCTGCGTCGTGAAGGACGACGCGCAGCCGCGCCAATGATCGCTTGTCGCCAATAGGAGCCGACGCGGCAATCGCAGTCAATTCCTGAATGTCGCGATCCTCGGCGATACGAACACCACCGCGCGTTTCGTTGCTCCAATTTGTATACGCAAGCTCGTACGGCGACCGACGCAGCGGCACCAGGCCCAGCAGGGTACCGTCCACAAGACGGCCGTGCCTGTCCATCCAGCCCGTGATCAGTCCGCCGCCATCAATCTTCCATGCGCGCACGGTGTCTTCCGAAGTGGCTGTCCAGCGTGCTCCGCGTACTCGGCGCACGCTATCGGGAACCGTGAACAGCGATTCGGCTTGAACATGCACAATTACGGAGGCCGGCACCTGAGCCATCGGATCGAACACAGTGAAGTGATGCCGGCTACCGACGCTAGGCTTGCCCCTGAGCGCGATAGCAAGCGGCACGGCGTTCGGTAGCACTGTCACGCCGGGAAGCTTAATGCGCTGGGTATCCGGTCGCTCCGAGCCGATAGCGAAAACCAGCGTCAGCGCTGAGTCGCCGGCTACGGTGCCTGTCGCACGCAAAGGCCCAATTTCAGGGCTCAGCGTGAGAACGAAGCTTTGAAGATGCAATTCCCTGGTGTAGCGAGCCACGATCCGCGCCCAAGCGCGCTCTGTGGTGCCGTCTGTTTGGAGATCGGCGAGGAAGTAATCGCTCACCTGAACGCCGACGTCGGACGTATCGACCGCGGACGCCGCGAATCCGATCTGAGCCCCATTTTGCGCTACGACGTAATACTCGGCTCCCGGAACGACGCCCGCCCGTACGAGGCGCTCACTCGCTCGGTCACGAAAAAGCCAGGCACTGCCTCCGAGCGTTGCGCCTGCAAGAACAAAAACTCCGATCGCGATGGCTGCGCCTGCGCGCTTCCTCGTCATGATGCAACGTGGGAAGTAGGGGAAAGAAAACGGGTAACGCCGAGTGATTCCAGGGAGTGCATACCGCGAGTCATGCAGCGTCCAACCCCCGAAGGGGAAACGTGTTCCCCCTCGAGGCAAGGGACAAGGGACAAGGGACAAGGGACAAGGGACAAGGGACAAGGGACAAGGGACAAGGGATACAGACACGGACAAGGGACGAGGGACTAGGGAAGAGGGACGAGGGACACGGGAAGGGACCAAGTTCCCCGGGCCACTGGTTCCTTGTCCCTTGTCCCTTGTACCTACTTCCGCAACCAACCAGCCAGCTGCTTGTCGCCGGAACCGTCTCACTTGAATGGCGGTGGTTGACCGACCAAATTCCTCTGGCTATGGCCGAAGAAATGCTAATCGTTCGCGGAGCCCGCGAACACAATCTCCGTAACATCGACGTCGCCATTCCTCGCGACTGTCTTACCGTGATTACCGGCCTGTCCGGGTCGGGGAAGTCTTCACTCGCTTTCGACACTATCTACGCGGAAGGCCAACGTCGCTACGTCGAGTCCTTGTCCGCATATGCGCGGCAATTCC
>JACDCM010000221.1 GCA_013817545.1 Gemmatimonadaceae bacterium
AGCATGAGCTGCATGTCCTCGAGCAGCGATATGGGATCCGCAAGATCCCCGATGCGGATTCGCGGTCCCTGGAGATCCGCGAGCACCGCTACCGGCCGATCAAGCTCGGCGGCCAGTTTCCGGACGCCCGAGATTGATACCGCGTGCTCTTCGTGAGTGCCGTGCGAAAAATTGATTCGTGCGACGTTGAGTCCCGCGCGAATCAGCTCTCGCACCGTTTCCGGCGCGGAAGTGGAAGGACCCAGAGTGCAAACGATCTTGGTGCGCGCGAATGGCTGGCCAGCCAAATGCGCGCCAGTCGCGGGTTTATCCGGCACGTCCAGCCGTTTCGCCGCGGAGTGAGCGCACTTTCCCCTCGAGACCCTTGAGGAGCGAATCGAAGGATTTCGTGAAGCTTGCCAAACCCTCCACCAGGAGCTTGTCGGTCACGGCCTCAAGAGATATTCCGGCCGACTCCAGATCGGAGATCACGCCTCTGGCGATCTCGCGGTCATCGCCGGCGGTGAGCGTAACGTCACCATGGTCGCGAAACGCGTCGATGGTCGCGGGAGTCATCGTGTTCACAGTATCCGCACCGATGAGCTGCTCGACGTACATCACGTCGCGATATTCCGGGTTCTTGGTGCTGGTACTGGCCCAGAGCGGACGCTGAACCTGCGCACCAGCGCGCGCGAGCACTTCCCAACGTTCCCCCGAGAATTGCTCGCGAAAGAGAGCGTATGCCAGCTTCGCATTCGCAATGGCGACAGTTCCCTTCAACGACCGGAGCCGAGCGGACTCCTCGGATGTACCGTTCGCAATGCCGGCATCGAGGCGCTTGTCCACCTCGGTGTCAACACGGCTCACGAAGAAGCTGGCCACCGATGCGATGCGGTCGATGGGCTGGCGGCGCGCCAACCGATCCTCGAGACCGCCTAGATACGCCTCGATTACCGAGCGATGTGCGTCGAGAGAGAAAAGCAGGGTGATGTTCACATTTATGCCCGCGGCAATAAGTTGGCGAACCGCGAGCGCCCCCGCCTTTGTCCCGGGCACCTTGATCATGACATTGGGCCGATCCACCGAACGCCAAAGCCGCTCCGCTTCCGCGAATGTTTTATCCGTATCATTGGCGGAACCCGGGGACACCTCGATGGAAACGAAACCATCCTGCCCCCTGGTGTTTTGATAAACCGGCGCAAAGTGATCGCAGGCGGTTCGCACATCATCAGTCTCAATCAACTCAAACAGCTGCCAGGGAGTCAGATCAGCTGATGCGCCAGAAAGCTGAGCGTCATACGCGGTTCCCTCAGCGAGCGCTTTCTCGAAGATGGTGGGATTGGACGTCATGCCTGTGAGGCTGTCGTCGCGGATCCGGCGCTCGAGGTCTCCGTCGAAGAGCATTGTGCGATCGATGAAATCAAGCCAGATGGATTGTCCGGCATCGTGCAGAGCCTGCAGGCGGTTCATGGACATTGGGCGACAAAGTGAGAGCGATTACGGCGCTTCGCGAACTGCGGCGCTCTCAAGATACCATCATCGGGGGGAGTGAGGGTTGGGGGTGGGAGTGGGAGTGCGGAAATCGCGAGTTGCTGGAGACACTCCCTATCCCCCACTGCCCATACGGCCGTCGCACTTCCGTTGAATCTTCCTACGCCACGCTTGGCGTCGAACGCGGGGTGCGCCGCCGATGCTTGTGCTTGTACATCTCCGCATCGGCACGATCAATCGCGCCGAGCAGGTCCTCTCCACTGCCAAATTCCGCGGCTCCGTAACTCGCGACAAGGCGGACCGGATCGCGGGCCGCCTTGAGCTGCAATGGGTGTGCTGCCGCGAGAATGCTCTCCACCCTGTTCAGCACCGCATCCGGCTTCGCTCCCGGAAGGACCAGAAGAAATTCGTCGCCACCCCAACGGTAGATGCGGTCAGACGGACGTAGCGCTTCACGCATGACAGATACGAGATATCGGAGTGTCTCGTCGCCTGATGAATGCCCGGAGCTGTCGTTCACGAATTTGAGATTGTCCATGTCGAGCATGGCGACGGTCCCGAACGTCGCCTTTGCCGCCTCGAGGCCCACTCCCTGAGCAAAAGCACGACGGTTCAGCGCTCCCGTGAGAGTGTCGTAGAGTGCCGCGCGCCTCAACCGATCGTGCGCAATCGCCAGTTCCGCGTGCGCGTCGTCGACCTCACGTTTGGCGTCTTCCATGAACACCAGCACCATGGCGAAGCCGAGGAGCATCTGGAGTACCAGATCCAGATAGGTGTTGAAGGAAACGACGAGGGTGGCGGCAGTGGACATGTTCGCAATGCCAAATTGGGGCATGCCGAATGCGCCGAAATAAATCACCCATAAAGCCGCCATCATGGCGAAGACTACGCCGGTTACGCGGCTTCCGAGACTGCGACGCGGATGGGGAAGTCTGAGCAGCGTTACAGAGCAATACACGAAGATCGAGACAGCTAAGGGCGCCTGGAAAACGACGAGATCAGTTATCCGGTCCGACACCGCCACGGAAGCACCGGCGTAGAGAATCGAAAGCGCCACGGCGCCCCGCACCCAGACACGCGACCGGAAGCCCACTGCGTACTCTGCGGTGCCGACGGCGAGAAGTACCAGGTATATCAGCTTGCCGGACTGATAGAAAAAATGCAGAGCCTGCACCTCGCTGCGTCCCTCGAGGCTGGAGGCCGTTACCAGCGTGGGCAGGATGTTGTAGCGGAAAACGATTGCGGTAATCGCGAGCATGAGCGCGAGCCATGCCGATCCCCAGGAGGAGAAGTAGGACCGGCGGCCGGCGTGCCTGCGCAAAAGGGCAAAGAGCGTCACCAACAGAACGCATCCGCCCAACTGTACAATAGCCCCGATTAAACCGGCCAGACTGAGGACTTCAATTGACATACGGTATCAATACACCTGGGGAAACGCGGCGATTTTTCGGATGCTCAGGACCAGACGCGTTGTCCTGACCCGAGTGGAAGAGCGCGAGATGTTGATAAGCACTCGGCCTCCACATCCTCGCTTCGGTATCGCTTCATGCCGCTGTATCCACCTCCGCAAATTTTCGCGAGGGAGGCGCGGCAGCGACTTCGGAGCCACCTGCAGCATCCCGAACTCGGTCTACTGGAGAATCTCCCTGCTGGATGGACGAGTAAGCGGAGAAAAAGGTACCTGGACGCAAGCGCGGAAGTGTTGCCTGTACAGGCGTTTACATTTCCCTTAACCGCACTCCGAGAACCCGCAAACGTGACACTTGACACACCCCTCGGCATATTCCAGCTGGGAGCCGCAATCGGGGCAGGTGCCCATGAATGCCTCTGAGTTCATGCCTGGTGCGTAGTCGCCCAGCGGTTTGGCTCCACCAGCGGTGGAAGCAGGTATCTGTTCGCGCACAGCTACATCGGATGCGCGAGCGCCAGATCCGCCGAGCAGCTCCTGCTGCACGCCCTGTTTGTCCCGCCACCACTGCTCTATCGCAATACCGATAGCATCGGGGACCGAAAGGACCTTGTTGGGTCCGAGGCCGATAGGGCGATCGGACGCAATGCCCCTGAGTTGCCGATGCAGCTCCATTATCGGGATACCTGAGCGCAATGCGAGCGAGATGAGCCGGCCCATCGCTTCGACATCCGCCATTGCGGAACCGCCGGCTTTGCCAAGGGTTATGAAGACCTCGAAGGGCTGACCGAGATCGTCTTCCGTGATGGTCACATACATGGTGCCAAGCGGCGTTTCGATTCGCCGGGTCGTTCCGCGGAGGAGGTCGGGACGCGAGCGCTTCGCCCGACGCTGAGCGTTTTCCGCCTCGCTGTCGTACAGCGCCTTTTTGATGCGCTCCATCTCGGATTCGAGCTCCGATATTGTTCCGTGAAGCTCGCCCGTTTCCCGGCGCCCAGCAGTGCGGTCTGCCTTTGCCTTCTCGGTCGCTCCCGTGGAAAGCACCTGATTGTCGCGCGAACCGTCGCGGTAGACCGTCACTCCCTTCGCCTTGAGCTCGTAGGCCAACTCGTATATCGACCTGACATCATCAACCGTGGCGGTATGGGCGAAATTAGTGGTCTTGGAGATCGCCGAATCGCAGTGCGCCTGAAAGGCGGCCTGCATGCGCATGTGCCATTCGGGCGCGATGTTGTTGGCAGTCACAAAAACACGCTGCCACCGTGCAGGCACTTCTGGAAAATTGATGTGTCCCTCGGTAGCGATTCGCTCCATCAGCGCGGACGAATGCCAGCCTTCCCGCTTGGCAACGGACACAAAATCTTCATTCACGTCCGGCATCATTGCGCCAGCCTGGTTGCGCATGAAAGCAACCGCGAACAGCGGCTCCAGCCCCGATGAGCAACCCGCGATGATCGAGATGGTGCCCGTGGGCGCAACGGTTGTGACATTGCAATTGCGGAGGAGCTGCATGGGCCGGATTCGCTTCCCGTGGGCGTCGCGAGCACACGTCTCGTCCGGACCCCAGATCGAACGCGCCCATTCCGGAAATGGACCACGTTCGTTTGCAAGCCGGGAGGATTCACGCTTCGACTCGACGTCCAGATACTCCATCACCTTGCGCCCCATCTCGACACCTTCCGCCGAATCGTACGGGATTCCCAATCGGATGAGCATGTCCGCGAAGCCCATGATGCCGAGACCAATCCGGCGAATGCGCTTGGACAGGGCGTCAATTTCCGGAAGGGGATATCTATTGACGTCGATGATGTTGTCGAGAAAATGCGTGGAAAGGTGGATATCGCGGCGGAAAGCCTCCCAGTCCACGCGACCCGCGCGCACGTAATGGCCAACGTTGATCGAGCCCAGATTGCATACATCGTAGGCCAGCAGCGGCTGCTCTCCGCACGGGTTGGTCGCTTCGTAGCTGCCCAGATGCGGCACTGGATTGTAGCGATTCGCCTCATCGATGAAAAAGCAGCCCGGCTCGCCTGTTCGCCACGCGCCGTCGATCATCTTGTCCCAGATGGTGCGAGCGAGCATCTGTCCCGTTACCTGCTGGGTGCCAGGATCAACCAGGTCGTAGCTGGCTCCGTCGCGCACCGCATCCATGAACCTGGCGGTCACGGCGACCGAGATGTTGAAGTTCACAATCTGCGAGAGATCTTCCTTGCAGGTGATGAAGTCGAGGATGTCTGGGTGATCGACGCGCAAAATCCCCATGTTGGCTCCCCGGCGGGTGCCTCCCTGCTTGACTGCGTCCGTTGACGCGTCATACAGCTTCATGAAGGAGACCGGACCCGATGCCACGCCGGTAGTAGAGCGGACCATGCTCCCTTTTGGCCGCAATCGAGAAAAGGAAAAGCCCGTACCGCCGCCCGACTGATGGATCAGGGCCATTGCGCGCAGGGTGTCATAAATGCCGTTCTTTCCATTGGACAGGGAGTCCTCGACGGGAAGAACGAAGCAGGCGCTGAGCTGTCCAAGGGGGCGACCGGCATTCATGAGCGTTGGCGAATTCGGCTCGAACCGGCGCTCCGTCATGAGCCGATAAAACTCTTCGGCAACGGTTTCCATCGCGTCATCGCTTGCTCCGTAGCGCCTGTCCGCTTCCGCCACCACGGTCGCCACGCGCCAGAAAAGACTCTCCGGCGTTTCAACCGCCGCACCGGTTTCATCTTTTATCAGATATCGCTTCTCGAGGACGGTTCGGGCGTTCTTGCTGAGGTGGGTGGCGCCTGCGGGAGGAGAAGCGGAATTGGGCATCGGCGGGCTCTACGGATGTGGAAGAGGCTTAATACTAACCCCCTCGTGATTCTAAACAAGTCTTTTTGCTAACATAATGGTGTTACACATGTTAGCGAAGGCCTTGACTTGGTGACAGAGAGCACAGCACTGACCGGTGCCCGTGCCGTGCCCGTGCCTGGTGTTCGGTGCCCGGTTGGCACAGCGCGGTGCTCGGTGCTCGGGCAACTGCGCGGCGCCAAGTGCTCGGATACGTAACGGCTGTGTCACGCGAAGGCGCTTCGCAGTTCGCAGTATCCAGTTCGCAGTTCGCAGTTCACAGTTCGTCTAGAACGATGCGCCGGCTCTGACGTACACGCTCACAGCGCGAGTTCGGCGGAGTGAGTTGTCGACTACGGGACGCGCTACGCCGAAGCGGATGCGGTAGGGGATGTCGTACTGCAGGGCGGCGTCGATGCTCAGCTCTGCCCCAACGGACGCGAGCCACGAACTTTCTGGAACGCTCGTGAAACTGCTTCCCTGCTCCGGTTCGAAAGCGGATCCGGCATCCGCGAAGAGGCCAAGCGATGTGCGATCCAGAAAGAACGGCCACAGACCGGAACCGCGATTCGGCTTGCGGAGCGGAGCGCGATACTCCAGAGAGCCCGCAATGGCCCGGCGGCCAAACCTCGCGCCAGGTGGAAATCCCCGCACCGCGAAGAGGCGGCGTTCACCGAGGGAAAGACCGGGAATTCCACTCACGGAACTTCCACTGGTGCCGCCAATGCTGAACTCACCAGGCAGAGCACCGTCAGATATTCCAATGGCTGCCCTGCCCGCCAATACATGATGCGCGAAGCCGGAGAAGTTCAGTGACTTGTACAGACTCGCCGCAGCCGTCGTCGACCTCGACCGAACGCCGCTTTCGCCCCGCAGCCAGCGCACGCGAGTAGATGTACCAAGGGAAATACCATCCTCGTTCGAGATGGCCAGCGTCGGCCGCTGGACATTGCTCCACCCAGCGAGAGCCACGATTGCGGGCAGCTGCTGGTTCGAGCCGAAGACCGGATCGAGAGCGCCGAGAAGGGAGTTTGGCTCCGTGCGGAAATCGCGGTACTCCAGCTC
>JACDCM010000222.1 GCA_013817545.1 Gemmatimonadaceae bacterium
ACGGAAGTGGCTCAGGAGCGAGACGCTGCCGCACCGGTTCCGCAGGGGTGGACTTCTCCAGGCGCGGCGGGGGATTGATGAACGGCGACGGCGCGAGACGTGAGGGTGCGGGTTCGGCCGCTTTAGGAGTTGCCGCGCGCGACAGCGAACTGATCAAAGGTTCTGGCGCGAGACGCTGGTGAACTGGTGGAGCGGCCGGCGGCGTTGCTGCGCGCGGTTGCACGTGCACGAAGGGTTCCGCAGCGGGTCTGGCACGCGGTGGAGCAGGGTGGCGAATCTGTCCAGAAATCGGAACGTTGAGATCGATGAACATGGGCTCGAACGGCTTATCGTCGCTGCGAGCAGTAGGTACGTTGGCCGATTCGCCCGCGCGAGGCATGGACAGCGACGTGGAAATTGACGCCGGAACTGGAGTCGGCATCCGAACTGGCGCTGCTGCAGCGACGACCGGTACGGGTTTCGCAGCCATTGACGTTGCGACGCCAACCGGAATAATCGCTGCAGCCGGAGTGACTTGCACCGGCTGTCCAGTCGCCTCGGCATGTTTGCGGCGAAGAAAGACCAGACGTTCGTAACCCTTCGCGAGCGATGCGTCGTCCGATTCACCGGAATTTTTCCGAATGGCATGCGCGCGCTCGCGCAGGGCGAGTTCCTGCCGGATGTCACCGAGCCGGGCATACATCTCCGCCAGGTTCGCAACAACACCGGCAACACGAGGATGCTGATCGCCGAGTGTGCGCTCCGCAATAGCCACGAGCCTGTGCAACAGCGCGGCTGCCGGGAAGAACTTGTTGCGCGTGCAGTAGACGCGCGCCAGGGCGTTGAGCGTGGCGGGCAAGCGCGGATCGTCGTCACCGAAATGTTCGGCAGCGCGCATGGCGGCGAGGTAGGCTTCCTCTGCTTTATCGTACTGTTTAGCCGATGCGCACTCGCGTCCGGCTTCGCTGAATTTCTCCCAGCGGGTTTCTATCGTCTCGGTCATGGTGGCTCCCTCCGTGTATCTGCATGACGAAGGAGGGAGCGGGGGTGTAACAAATTGAATCGGTCCGTTGGGAGAGCGCGGACGAGATGGGGAGTTGGGGAGGGGGGATCGGGAGTGAGAGACGGCATCTAACTCTCTCGAGATTCCTCTCCCAAACCCCTAAACCATCTATCTCCACCTTCTGGCTCTCCGAAAGGGAGATTGCTTCGGCGCTGAACGACTCGCAATGACTGGGACGGGGACGGTCACAGCACTCCCGACCCCTAGGGTTGCGTTGTAGCACCCGCCTGCACGGGAGTCGCCACCTGCGTCGGCAACTGGTCGCGCCCTTTTTCCAGGAACGGTATTCCCTCCTTCATCCATTGCGGCGCCGGCATCCCGCGCAGGTGGTAGTCAAAGAACTGCATTTGACGCATCGCGATATCCTGCTGGTTGGCGCGCTTGGTCGGATTGTGCGCATCGCCATTGTAGTTGACAAGGTAGACTTCCTTGCCGAGCCGCCGGAGCGCCACAAACATTTCGATACCCTGATACCACGGAACCGCGCCGTCAGCGTCATTGTGCATCATTAGAAGTGGTGTGCTGACGCGGTCCGCCGAAAATAGTGGCGAATTCTCGATGTAGCGCATCGGCATCGCCCACAGCGAACCACCGATCCGGCTTTGAGTGCGCTCATACTGGAACGAGCGCGCCAAGCCCGATTCCCACCGAATTCCGCCGTACGCGCTCGTCATGTTGGCAACCGGTGCGCCCGCGAACGCGGCCTTGAACAGGTTTGTTTGCGTGATCATGTACGCAACCTGATAACCACCCCACGACTGTCCGGAGATCCCAACGCCGTCTTCCTTTACAAAACCGGAGTCTAACAGCATCTGCACACCGGGAACAATCGACTTGAAGGCGCTAGGCCCAGGATAACCTTTGGTGTAGGCGATGTCAGGAAAGAACACGAGATAGCCATTCGAGACGTAGTACGTCGGCTGAACCGTGTTGCGAGGAAAAGTCATATTGTAGTTGTAGCGCGTATCCGACAGCTGCTCGTAGAAATACACGACCATCGGATATTTCTTCTTGGGATCGAAATCCTCGGGCTTGTACAGAAGGCCACTCAGAGGAGCTCCGTCACCACTGCGCCACTTTACCAGTTGAACCGAGCCCCATCGATAATCTTTTTGCTGAGGGTTCGCGTCCGTGACTTTCGTAGCGTCGCGGAAATCGGAACCGCTCGTCCAAAGATTCGGAAATTCCTGGAAGGTCGATTTGGTCGCGAGATACACGTCGGCCTTCTTTGCCTTGGAAGGCGAGCCGTAGCGGCTGTCATCCATGGCAAGACTTTCAGGTTGCACGGAAGCGCCCAACCGGTCTCGCCAGAATCCACTCGCCTTGGTTTGTTCATTCTCGGCAACGAGTAGCAGAGGCTTCGCCGGATCGATGGCTCGTTCGGCGGTGTCGAGCGGCGTATAACGGAAAACGATGGACCGCTTGCGGCCCACGGAATCAGTGACCATGCGCGGAGACCGTTTGCCTTCGGGATCGAATTCCCAGATGTCGTAGCGGTCGTAAATGAGGACGGATGCATCACCTTTGGTCCAACCTGCCGTCCCCCACGGCGCTGGCTGACTGGGCACGTCCCATGTCTCCTGATCGAAACGCGCATTCGCGATCGAACCCGTGAGGTCAGTCGTTCGGCGTGTCGCTATTGAGTATGCGTGCCACCTGCCTTCTGAACCAAAGAAGAGCACGTACTTCGCGTCGGGTGAGAGCTGCGCGCCAAATGGCACCCGATTCTTCACCAGGATTCGCTTTCCGGTTGTGGCGTCGACTACATATATGTCGTTGCCCCCTTCTCCCCACATGGCCTCAATCCGGTATGGCACGCTGGTAGTCGCCAGCGCCGTTCGCAGGTCGCGAGAGAAGCGGAGCTGCGGAAGGGTGTCGTTGCCAAGCACGACATGCTTGCGCGTGGCAATGTGATATACCGCCGGCCAGGAGCGTCCACGATCTCGCTCGGCCTCAACGCGCTGTTGCGGTTGAAGACGAGGATCCTTGTAATGCCACAGGTCGAACACAGCCTTGTCGGCAAGCGAATCGGCTGGAATCGAGTCGGGAGCGACGGGGGCAACGGCGAACTGCAGGATTCGACCATCTTCGGAGAATTCCAGACGGCCACGGTCTGCAATCAGCAGGGTGTCCCCCAGCGAGCGCGACGCCACTATCTCGGATGCGGCCGGAGATTTCAGTGCGGTATGATACAGCCGATAGCGAGGCGTGACGCGATCGTAATCTTCACGATCGGATACGAAAGCAGCCTGGGTGCCCGGCTTGTCGAAAACGAGCGCCTTGTAGTTGCCGACGCCTTTGAGGAGAGTATGTATCCGCCCATCCGACAGAGAACGAACATAAGCGCCGTCGTTGTCTTTCGACTTGGAGGAAACGGTGTAGCCGAGCCACGCCCCACGCTCGTCGAACGTGTACGCGGTGACATCATCGAGGCGTATTTCGGCGCCGGATGTCAGGTCCCGCAATACCAGGGTCGAGCCGAAGTCCTTTTTCTTTTCCTTCTTCTTGTCGGCGGTGTCCGTGGAGATTGGTCGAGGTGCCTGACCGGGCGCGGCCGCGGAATTGGGAGCAGCTACGGTTGGCTTCGCTGCGGCGGCGGCGCTATCCGCATTCTCCTTCTTTGCAGAGGTAGTGTCCGTGGGCTCGAGAAGGTACGCGACCCACCGGCTCGATTCCTTCGGAACGCGGAACGACTTTACTTTCGGGACGACGGTCACCCGGCCGTCTGGCAGGCTCATGATTCCAAGTGAAGCTTTGGGCTGGTCGGCGGGCTTCTTCTTGTCACGCTTGGCCTTGTCGACATCCGCGCGTAGAGGCTCGATGGTGAAAATGACAAATCGGGCGTCGGGAGTGAGCTCCGCATTCGGATAGGTGATGGCGGCGTTCGGCCCGGTAGCTCCCGCTCTGCTTTGCGGCCGTCCAATGAAGCCGCGCGTATGACGATGCTGAGTGGCACGATCAGTTGTCGTAACAACCACCTCTCCATCTCCGACCTGAGGGACAAGGGAGTAAATGACCCACTTGCCGTCCTCCGAGAGCCGTTCGCCACGAATGGCGCGCCACTCGTCGAACGCTTCCGCGGTAAGAGCTTTCCTGGTGGACGCCGGAGTTACGCTCGCTGCGGGCGACTGCGCGGCTGCTGATCCTGCAGCGAAGAGCGCGGCGAGGATGTAAACGCGGGGAATTCTCATTTGACTGTGTGGTAGCGGACGTCGGAGGCGGCTGCGTCGTGCAGCCTTGAGGCGGAGGAGTCTATCAATAAGTTACGCACGGGACGGTGCGAATGTTGTCTCTTGATTAATAGACGTACGAGCTCGCAGTATACTCACCGAAAGTTGCACGGGTTGTGAGGGAGTTTTGTCGTTACGTTATCACCAATCGAGATCGTTTGGCTATTCGAGTTGTCCGCCTTGGCACACCGCGCGCGCCCGATGAGGGTCTGCGCATGGGAACCGTGCGACGCCCTCCGCGCGGGGTGCCAAAGAAAGATTTCAGCGCGCGCGACTTCTTCGATGTGTGGGTGCCCGAGCTGGCTCCCAGCTCGGAAGTCGTTTCATGGGCCTTGTCCGAACCGTGGACTCCTTCGCGTTGGCGCCGTTACGTTCGTCGCTACCACCATGAGATGCGTCAACCGCCGGCTCGGCGTCTCGTGACCCTGCTAGCGGCTCTTTCGCACGAGACCAACTTCTCCATCGGTTGTTACTGCGAAGACGCGACGCACTGCCATCGAAGCCTGCTGCGTGCGCTCCTCGCCGCAGCTGACGCTGACATTATCGATCCCGGCACAACAGCGGCAAGCGCGCGATAGACCTTTCATGCAGCCTACCGGACACGGTCACTCCGAGGTACCCGATTTCCCCGACGAACAATCCAGAGCCTTGGCCGCTGCCTACGATCGCGGCTCCGAGCGTTGGCACGCGACACGCACGGAGTTGCCATTCAACCTGCGTCTCCTACTGAACCGCCTCCTGGCCAATTGTCCGCCTGGTGCTCTGGTGCTCGATGTCGGGTGCGGTTCAGGCATTCCGATCACTCGGTATCTGGCTGGACGCGGATGCCAGGTGACCGGGGTGGATGCATCCGCCGCTCTGTTGGAGATCGCGCAGCGCGAGATACCCGAGGCCCGCTTTCTCCGAGGAGACATGCGTCTCGCTGAACCAGGTGGCCCCTTCGACGCAATCGTTGCCTGGGACACCGTCTTTCATTTGCCCCGTGCTGATCACGCATCCATCTTCGCTCGCTTCGCCGGCTGGCTAAAGCCGAGCGGAAGACTCCTCCTCTCGCTCGGAGCATCAGAGTGGGAGGGAACGTCCGAGATGCTCGGCGAGACGTTCTTCTACAGCGGCCACGAGCAGGCGGAGAATTGCCGCCTCCTCGGCGAAGCAGGCTTCGAATTGCTGCACTGGGAAGTCGACGATCCTTCGTCCCGCGGACATCTGGCAATTCTAGCCAGAAAGGAGTAATCAGTCATGAAATACTCAATCAACACTCGCCTGGCCGCACAACCTTGCTAATGGGAAGTGGGTCAGTCAAACGCCACTACCTTGCTACTGCCCTTCCCCGTTCGGAAAAACATGGTCTCCAGCGGTTTGGCAAACAGTCGGGACAGCGCGAACGCGAGTGGCAGTGATGGATCGTATTTGCCAGTCTCGATCGCCTTGATCGTTTGCCGGGAAGCCCCAAGGCGCTCAGCCAGCTCCGCCTGCGCCAAACCTTCCGCAAACGACAATGAAGACTGATCCGCCAATACTTGTTTTCATCGTTGGTCCGCCCGCCGTCGGCAAAATGACGGTGGGTCACGAGCTTGCCCAACTCACCGGCCTCAAGCTCTTTCACAATCATCACACAATAGATCTTGCGCTGCGATTCTTTGCTTACGGCACACCGCCTTACAGCAGACTGGTAGGCGAATTTCGGCGTCGAATTCTGGAAGAGGTCGCGGCTAGCGACCTGCCGGGTCTTATTTTTACATACGTGTGGGCCTTTGATCATGCGTCCGACGCGGCGACTGTGGAGGAATACGCCACGATATTTCGCGCACGTGGTGGGAGCGTCGTATTCGTCGAGCTTGCTGCTACGCAACAGGAAAGATTGAGGCGCAACGAGACTGAATTCCGGCTCGCGGAAAAGCCGTTCAAGCGTAACCTTGAAATGTCGCGCAGCCAGCTCCTCGAGATCGACGCAAAATACCAGCTCAATTCTGCCGGGGAGTACGCTGAGCGCGCGGACTACTTGCGAATCGACAATACAGAGGTGCCCGCAGCGGATGTTGCTGAGCTTGTAGTCGCGCGATTCGGACTACCTCGCTCGCTCGTGGCTTCGTAAAGGAGAGGTGGTCGCGCATTCCTCGCGACTGGTTTCTCACTGTTTTCAGCCCTGGAAGGACGAAGGACGTTTTTGACGTTCTGGTCGGTGAGGATAGCGCCAAACTTCGTATGGTTGTTTCCTACTGGGACATGGCAACGGCGCTGGTCACCTTTGAATCAATTGATGAAGGGATGTTCATATGCCGGAAGCCCAGGAACGAATCGCGGCAATGCGGCGCTACCTGAAGAGTCGTAAGGTGTTCAAGGCCGAGGCAAAACCTTGGGCGGTGGGTGCGTTCAACGTCGCCATCAGCCTGAATCAGAGGCAGTGGAGCAGAAATCAGACAGGAGGCTGTCCTCATGGGAAAGAAGGATCCTCGGGTCGACGCATACATCGCC
>JACDCM010000223.1 GCA_013817545.1 Gemmatimonadaceae bacterium
CGCCGGGTCAGGCGACCTGCGAGGGGCCGGCGGATACGCCGAGGTGGAGCATGTAGAGGTCGCGGTCTACCATATCCCGACTGACGGCCCCGAGGCGGACGGGACATGGCGGTAGCGGCGGGCGAGTACGGGAGCGACCTGTTCTATTTCCGTCGGATGCTCGACGCCGGCGCCGTGCACGTGCTTCAGGCGGATGCGACGCGCTGCGGCGGGATCTCTGGCTTTCTCCGCGTCGCTGCGCTCTGCGCGGCCTACGGTATGGAGCTCTCGGCGCACACGGCCCCGCTCATCCACCTTGCGCCCGCAGCCGCCGTAGGACCGCTGCGGCATGTCGAATACTTCCACGACCACGTCCGCATCGAGCGGATGCTGTTCGACGGAGTGCCGAAGCTCGTGGGTGGCGATCTGATCCCGACCTGGGACCGACCGGGACTTGGCGTCGAGTTCAAGACCCCGGAGGCGGAGCCCTATCGTGTGGCCTGACCAGGTGTACGCGCGGGGAACTCCCGCGAGCGTTCGTGACTTGTCGCGGTGCGATGCCTGCTCTCATCATGATTGACGAACCGAAACGGGAACGGGATCGCCAGTTTCGGACGGAGGCGCTCCGCTGGCTGCCAGAGGTCGCGCGCTTCGCGCTCTCGCTCACCCGCGACGAGTCCGACGCGGACGACCTGGTGCAGGAGACCTTCCTCAAGGGGTACGAGGCGTGGGGCACGTACACCCCCGGGACCGAGTGCAGAGGGTGGCTTTTCACGATCTGTCGGCACACGTTCTACCGTCGTCGCCATCGGGAGGAACGGCAGGTGACCTGTGATGATCCGGAGCTGGAAGCACTTGCCGCCGCGTCGGTGCACGCTTCGGCGCGTCACGGAGGCTTCGAGGATCTCTTCGCGCGATTCGATCTCTCGGACGCGATCGACCAGGCCATCGCGGCCTTGCCCGAGCCGTTCCGGGACGTGGTGCTTCTGGTGGACGTGAACGACCAGCCCTATGAGGCCGCCGCGGTGACGCTGGGCGTACCGGTCGGCACCGTTCGGTCGCGGCTCTTCCGGGCACGTCGACTCCTCCAGGAGGCGCTGATCGAGCACGCACGGGACGCCGGCTTCGTGCGTCCGCGGCTCAATGCGGACACTGCGGCGCGGGAGCCATGATGAGAGGGTTCCTCGGGTGGTGGTCGCGGTGGGTCGCGCGCTGGCGCCGTGTGTCAGGCCGTGCGGCGGTGAGCAGCCATGCAACCGGCGACAGCCTGATGGTGACAGCCCCTGTGGCACCCGGGATGGGCGCGGCTCCGATGCTCGACTGCGAGTCGGTGATGCGTCAACTCTGGGACTACCTCGACGGCGAGCTGACACCCGACCGCATGGTGGCGATCCGGGCACACGTCGAGATGTGCACACGGTGCTATCCGCAGTGCGAGTTCGAGCGGTCCTTCCTGGATGCAGTGGCCACGAGCGCGCGTGAACACCCGGCTCTGGACAGTCTTCGCGCGAAAGTCGGCGAGGCACTCGTCGCTCGTGGCCTCCAGCAGGAGTAGAGAACAACCGCTGGAGCGACGGACTGCGCGCCGCCGATGCGCTGATCGGATGGAACTTTTGCCCCCCCGTGGTGCCTTGCCGCCGGACGCGAGCGCACCCGGAGAAGTGCACAGTGATACAGGAATCTTCCCAACCTCAGCCACACGGCGCCGCGCCGGGCGGCCCCGGCCTGCCACCGCGGTGGACGTCTGGCGCAAAGGACGCCGTCGGCACGGCGTACTCCGCGTCGAGCCGCCTATGGTTCACGATCGCGGAGGGAATCGTCACCGAGGTCTACTACCCGACACTGGACCGCCCGCAATTGCGGGACGTCCAGCTTCTGTTTACCGACGGCGAGTCGTTCTTCCACGACGAACGGCGCGACTTCATCGCCGAGGTCGAGCCGTTATCGCCGCATGCGCTCGGCTTCCGCGTCACGTCGCGGGCGCGCACCGGACGCTATCGTGTCGTGAAGGAGATCATCGCCGACCCGCACCAGGCGGCGCTCCTGATCCGGGTATGGCTGGAGGTCGACGAGGACCTTCGTCCCGCGCTGCGCGTGTTCGTCCTCGTCGCGCCGCGCGCGAATGGGACGGGATGGGGCAACACAGCCGAAGTGCGAGAAGTGTCCGGCCGCCAGCTCCTCCTGGCGCACAACGGCGGCATGTACGCCGCCGTCGGCGCCTCCGTGCCGGATGGCATCCGCAGCAGTGACGATCTCTGGGTGCGCCTCACAGGAAGCGAATGCCGTGCGTGCGGCGAGTCCGTTGATCGGCTGGGGCTCGAGAGTCTCATGTATGTCCGTCTCAACCGTTTTGCGTGCGACATGTTCGTGTCTCCGCGTGGAAGTTATGAGCTAGTACCCTGATCGCGTTCGTGACGTGCGTGAGCGCGAGCTTGCGCCTCTGCGGGGAACGCAGCGCCCCCGGAGGAGTTCGCCTCGGCGCCCAGCAGGTCGCCGCACGACGTGATCCCGTCCGCGCCACTCCAGAGGTCTCGCACCGCGGCAAGTCGCCGACACCGACGAAGGTTCCTGGGATGCGAGCGGCACGTCGCACGCACCCGTGCAACCATCGACCAGCAACAAACGGCCAAACGCGCATTCGCTTCGCGGTGGAACTGGGAGCACGAGGCCAGGCTCGGCGCGGCGGGAAGCCGGCGCCCAAGGCGTGGCAGCCGGTGAGCTATTCGGCACAGCACGACAGTTTGCCCACATCCTTGTTAAACGTCCTTGATTGCGGCGGCGAATCCTGCCGACCCTCCGCCAACGATGACCAGGTCGAATTTGGTATCACGTCGCGACGCGATCGTGGGCACGGCCGGCTCGTAGGCCGGCGTTTGTACCGGGGCTTGGACCTCCGCTTCAGCCGGAGGAACGCGGATCATGCCCGACCTCGTGCTGCCGAAGCGTCGTCCAGGCTTGCAGCAAATCCGCCACCGACCACGCCCCGCGACGCACCCGCGTGGGCGATGCGGCGGCGTGGCGTCGAAGATCTCCGCCACGGATCCGACCCCGTACGCGAGCAGATGGTCGACGAGCGGGTCCAGGTAGGCGCGCGCGTCAGCCGCGACGCCGTGGACGCGGTAGTGCGCGAGGGCAAACGGGCCGAGCAGCCACGCCCACACCGTGCCTTGATGGTACGCGCCGTCCCGCGACAGCTGGTCGCCATCGTAGGACGCGCGGTAGTCGGGATGCTCCGGCGCGAGGCTGCGAAGGCCGTGTGATGTCACCAGAGCGCGCCCGCAGGCATCGACGATCGCGTGCTGTTGCGCACGGTTGAACGCGCTGGCGGCGAGGGACACGGCAAAGATCTGGTTCGGCCGCAGGCTGAGGTCATCGCCGAAGGGACCGTCGAGGACATCGGCCAGGTGTCCGGCGTCCTCCCTCCAGAAGCGCTGCATACCCAAGCGCACGCGCTCCGCGCGCACACGCCATAACGTGACGTCGCGGCCATGCGCTGCCGCGAGATTCGTCATCGTCACGAGTCCATTGTACCACAAGGCGTTGATCTCGACGCACTTGCCCTCGCGCGGCGTCACCACCCAGTCCCCGACCTTGGCGTCCATCCACGTCAGCTGCACGCCAGGCTCGCCCGAGCGCAGCAGGCCGTCCTGGGCGTCGACGCGAATACCGTGGCGCGTGCCGACTTCGTGCGCGGCGATGATCCCTTCGAGGACTGGCCACAACTCATCGACCAGCGCAAGGTCATTCGTCGCCTCCACGTACGCGCGGATGGCCTCGAAGTACCAGAGCGTCGCGTCGACGGTGTTGTATTCGGGGGGACCGCCCGCGTCTGGGAATCGGTTGGGAAGCATGCCCCGGTCGACGAATTGCGCATACGTCACCAGGATGTCGCGCGCCACGGTCGCCCGCCCCGTCGCGAGCGTCAGTCCCGGCACCGAGATCATGGTGTCGCGCCCCCAGTCGCCGAACCAATGGTACCCGGCAATGATACCGGCACACTGGCGTCCGTCGACCGGCCGCCGCACGAGAAACTGATCGGCGGAGAGTGCGAGCCGCGCACCGGTGGCGTCGGCGCGCTCCCCCTGCTTCGCCGCGAACTCCGCGATCACTGTGCGCTCGTGGCGCGCGACCTCGGCCAAGGCGCCCGCAGGGTCCACGGAGTCAGCATCTGCCGACAGCACGAGTTCGGCCTGCTCGCCCAAGTCCAGTTGGACGGTCGCCGTTGCCACGTGCAGGGCGTCCTCCAGGTAGTCGAGGCCGCGCTCGCGCTCCAAGTCCAGCGCGAACCCGTGGTACCAGGTGTCCGAGGCCACAAGCGACATCTGAGGACTGCCGACGCGCAGCGGCGGTCCCCCCCACGCCGAAGACACCGTGATGCCCCCGGTACCCTGGGCGACTCGCAGAACGTCGTGGCCAGCCTGCATTGTCGAATGGAAATCCCGGTTTACGGCCAGCACCTTCACCATCAGTCGCACCGGCGTCGGGGCGCGGACGACGCGATACGCCACGATCGTGACGTTCCGCTCGCGAACCATCATCACGCGCTTTTCCAGACAGAGGTCGCCAACCGCGAAGCGCCAGGTCGGCGTGCTCGCTTCCAGCCAGAAGGCCTCGAGGTATTCGAATCCGCGCGGACTCGTGCTCCCGTCGTTCCACCGCGAGGCATGCAGCGGCACTTCACCGTCGCCCGCGGCCACATTCTCGTGCAGTTCGGCCACCATAACGGTGCGCGCGGCGGGTGGGTCGAGGGCCGCAACCAGCAGTCCGTGGTAACGGCGTGTACGAATGCCGGCCACGGTGCCCGACGCATAGCCGCCGATGCCGTTGGTCACCAGCCACTCCAGAGATGCGGCCCGCGCCGCATCGCCGCAGTCCGATCGGCCGTATCGAATGGCAAGCGGCTTGAGCACGCTCATCGCAGCCTCACAAGATCACCGCCGACGAAGACGTCGGGGACGCTCAGGTCGAGCGGCGAACGCCGATACAACTGCCGAGGCACGCCGATATCGGCGAGATACAGTTCGCCCACGTGCGCCGCCGCGCGCGCCGCCCCAAGTCCCTGCTTCGGCAGGGCCAGCGTCAAGGTGGCGGTCGCGCGAATCGCGGGATCGAACGGCTCGCCGGACGAGGGATCGAGGCCCGAGGGCACGTCGAGGGAGAGCACGGGCGCGGATGCATGATTGGCCCAGCGTATCAACTCCGCCGCCCGGCCACGCGGCGCGCCGCGCAGGCTGTAGCCGATGAGTCCATCGATGATGAGCGCCGGCTGTGCCGGCACCGCGTCTCCGGTCTCGCTGATGCTCACGTCGAGGCGTCGCAGTGCCCGCAATTGGTGCCGCGGCACCAATGTGAAATCTTCACCCGGCGTTGCCGTCATGACGGTGACGGGCACGTCTCTTCCCGCCAGTCGACGCGCACAGACGAGAGCCCCACCGCCATTGCCGCCCGGACCGGCGAGGATCACCACCGAGGCCTCGGGCCCGGCATCCGAGAGGAATCGCGCGCGAGCCAGCGACGCGAGGTGCCGGCCGGCGAGTTCCATCATCTGCAGCAGCAGGATCTGGAAATCATCGACCATGGCGCGGTCCACCTCGACCATCTGCGCGACGGATAACCACGGCAGCTCCGCAGCGAGCGAGTCCTCAATCCACGGAATGGTCATCAACCGAGCCGTGCGATCAGGTGATCTCCGACGCGGAGCGCGTTCGCCATGACGGTGAGCGCCGGGTTGACCGCCGCACTGCTCGGGAAGAAACTGGCATCCAGGACATACAGGTTGTCGACGTCATGCGTCTTGCAGTTGACGTCGAGCACCGACCGCACCGGGTCGCGCCCGAAGCGCAGGGTGCCATTCTGGTGCGCGACGCCCGCCAGGGGAATCTGCTGGCCGAGGTAGAGATTCCTGGCGAAGACGCCCTGATGGCAGCTATCGCCGTGCACCAGGCAGGCTCACCGCTTGTAGGAAGTAGCTGAGCGCGGCTCGCTGGAGCTGGTCGAGCGTCTGCTCGGTCATTGGTGACTCGCTGATCATGTGGCGGCGCCTCCGTCTGGCGGCTCGGGGGTAAGTTCCAGCGTGACGGCTGCGATCGCGTGTGGAGGAAGGTCGACGTCGAAGCGGACGGTACCATCCGCGTAGGTCACATCGAACGGCTCCTTCACGAGCCGAGAGGCGGCTTCGAGTTCCTCTACTTGCGCGCGGCTCAGATACTCCGGCTCGCCCATCTCGCGCCACTGCCTGCGCGGGTTCGCATGGTCCTCGTCGATGCGCTCGATGGTGGCTGCAAGGGGCGCGGGGGCATCGGTCAGACGGATGTCCACGCGCTGCGTGACGATGTCGTGACGCGGCTGGGCGTGGTTGGTGAGAAACACCGTGATCGAACGGCTCTTGCGAACGACCCAGACATCGACCGTCTCGTGCAAGCCGACGACTGGAAGCAGCTCGTTACCGAGGTGGTGCAAGAGCTGGAAGGCGCGGTAGATCGGCTTAGGGATGCCATGGAGATTCAGCAGACCGAACCCTCCATGGAACGGGATCGAGGGAAAGTAGTTCTCCTCGAAGATGTCGGTGAAGGTCCAGTAGCCATAACCCTCCACAAAGGGGTCCGTCTCCAGCACGATCCTGGCGGCGTAGGCCGCAGCAAACGGCTCGTCGTGGTAGTGGTCCCGCGGATTGGAGGAGATGTTCCATTCAGTAAAATAGACGGGGCGTCCGCGCGCCTGTTCGCGCACGAGTTTGGCCCGGTCACGCAGG
>JACDCM010000023.1 GCA_013817545.1 Gemmatimonadaceae bacterium
CTACAAGGGCCCGCTCGCGCTAGCCACGGATGGATGGTGGACGCAAATAGAGGACTCGGCATGCTCGTAGTGATGCGGCAGGATGCGACAGAGGAACAGCTGCGCGAAGTCGTGAATATCATAGAAGAGCTGGGATTTGAGGCCCGTCCGGTACCCGGATCTCAACGCACCGTTGTCGGCCTGATTGGAAACGACGGCCGTGTGGACAGCTCGCGCCTCGAAGCCCTGTCAGGCGTTCTCAAAGTCATCCATGTAACACCGGCGTACACTCTCGTGTCACGCGAACGGCGGCCGGAAATGTCGGTAGTGGCGATAGCTCCGGGGGTGCAGTTTGGTGGCGCGGCCATCGTCGTCATCGCGGGACCGTGTTCCGTTGAAAGCGAGGAACAGATCGTCACCGCGGCGCGTGCCGTGCGCGCGGCGGGCGCGTCATGCTTGCGTGGCGGCGCCTTCAAGCCACGCAGCTCGCCGTATTCTTTTCAGGGACTCGGAAAGCGCGGCCTCGAACTTCTGGCGTTGGCGCGGCATGAAACAGGCCTCCCCATTGTCACAGAAGCGATGGACGAGGCTGGTGCCGAGCTGATAGCGGAGTTGGGTGATTGCATCCAGATCGGCGCGCGCAACATGCAGAACTACTCGCTGCTAAAGGCTGTCGCGCGGCTTGGGAAGCCGGTGCTTCTCAAACGAGGAATGGCCGCGACGATCAACGACCTGCTCCTGAGCGCGGAGTACATCCTCGCTGCTGGAAACGATCAGGTGATTCTTTGCGAGCGGGGGGTGCGCACCTTCGATCCTGCTTCACGCACCATGTTCGATCTTACAGCCATTCCCACGGTGCATTCCCTGTCGCACCTGCCTATTGTTGCGGATCCCAGCCACGGTACGGGACAACGGGACCGAGTTATTCCCATGTCGCGCGCCGCGGTCGCAGCCGGGGCTGACGGTCTTATGGTAGAAGTGCATCCGCACCCGGAAAGCGCCCGCTCAGATGGGGCTCAAGCGCTGCACCTGGAGCAGTTCGCGGCGCTGATGCACGACTTGCGGGCTATTGCGACCGTGATCGGCCGACCCATGGCGCAAGCACCGGGAACTGGCGAGGTGGGGATCGGGTAGAGAGTGCTACTGCGTACTGCGGACTGCGGCATTTGTGATTGATGTTTTCGGTTTATTCCGTGTTTTTGAATCCGTATCCACTCCCAAGTCGCTTTCGTTTCCCTACTTAAACTCCGCTCATGACCTATATACGAAGTGCGATACTCGCCACCACCATCGCGGCTGCTTTCACCCCGCTGAAAGCACAGACAGCCGATGCTACCTTCAATCGTGCGGTGGAAGCCTACACAAAAGTTAAAACTGTGCGCGCCACCTTCTCCCAGACGCTGTCGAATCCGCTCATGGGCACCACCGTCACGGCGAAGGGTGAGATACTTCAGCAGAGGCCGAAGTATTTGTCGGTGCGATTCACGGATCCTGCGGGCGACAGGATAGTCGCCGATGGGAAGTCTCTCTGGATTTATCTGCCGAGCACCAATCCGGGGCAGGTGATTCGCGTGCGCGTGGGGGAAAACGGGGCTGGGGTGCCGGACGTGACGGCGCAGTTTCTCGATGCGCCGAAGACTCGCTATGCCGTTTCGGACGCTGGCCGGGGAGAGGTAGGTCGCAGGCCCGCGCGCATACTGACACTGGTCGCGAAAGAGGCTTCGGTCCCATTCAGCAAAGCCATAATCTGGGTGGACGATGTTGACGGACTTGTGCGCCAGTTCGAGATGACGGACGCCAACGACATGGTCCGCAAAATCACCATTACGGAATTAACCATCAACGCTCCTATCGCGATGTCGGTATTTCGTTTTACGCTTCCTAAGGGAGTCAAGGTTTTCGACCAGGGTCAGTAAGCGAGTGAACGCGTCGGATTGGTCTTCGATTGCGGATAGCCACGATTGCGGATTGCCGAAAGACGGTTCCACCGGCCAGATCGGCGAAATACATCCCGACGAAATGCACCGTTACCCCGAACCAACAGGCCGCACTCCGTGGTCCGCACTTCACAGTCCACACTCGCGTTATGCATAACAACTCCAGACAGGATAAAAAAGGATACAAAGGATGAAAGGATGCATGCGTGCGAAGCAGTCACTACTTCGCCACGCGACCTACCCTTTTCAAGCCTTTTAATTTTGTCAAAGCCCTTTCTTTTCTCCTGGCAACCGCGCTTTAGTCGCGCGCCGGACAGATGGTCTGCCAGTCCGCAGTTCGCAGTCCTATTCGCGTAATTCGCGCACTCGGCGCCACGATATGATTACGAAACATGCCCCTCCGCGAGCGAAAGTGTGCGCGGCGCAAGGGACGTGGATCATGGCGAGCGGCTTTGCCTCTCCTCCGCTTCCTAGCGCCTCCACTTCACCAATCGGAGGCGGCAAATGTACAACCCACTATTTCGCGCTCTATGCATTGGCGTGTCAGCAATCCTTCTTGCTGGCAGCACAGCTTGCGACGACGGCGGTACCACCTCAGCGGCAAGCAGCGCCGCGACGGAATCCCGGCTGAGCAACGGCGCTCGATTCGCTGGAACGAGCACATCGACGCTGGAGCTCAAGAAGGCAGATGGCGGTCTGCAATCCATCGCGCTTTCCCGGTCGCACTTCGACCTGTCCATGCAAAACGGAAAAAGGAATGGAACCTCGAGGCATACCGGGGAGGGGCGGCTGTTCATGCTGCGGGATGGGGCGACGGCGCGAGGAGTTCAGTCGCAGGAACAGGAATTCTCCTTCAACGACCGACAGGGTCATCGGCATTCCCTGAGGATTCAGCGCGCGACGGGAAATGGACCGATATCCCGCGTAAAACACTATCGTGATGGAGCGCTTGTGGCACAGTCAGTCCGAAGCTGGCGCTCGGTTCGCGGTGGCTGGATCGCGACGGGGTCGACTCTGGAGGTCATGAATGACGGCGAAATTGTGGGGCGGCTAAACTCGTCCGTTCACGCGACCGAACTCGCGACTCGCGAGGAGGAAGTTTCCGGTCTCAACCGGCTCTTTGCTCTTGCCGATGCGTTGGGACCGGCCGAGCTTCAGGCTCAGAGCATCAGCAATTGCCAGTCCCAGATTTCCGACTACGCAGAGGCTTCCGCCGAGCTCGCTGTTCTGATTGTGGTTAGAGTGGTGATGCCAGTATTCGGCCCCAGCTTCGAGCAGATTGGCGAAGCAATTGAGAGGTATGAACAGGCGACCACAGAACTGCAGCGCTGTTTGACCCAGCCTGGCATTTGACTGCGTCAGCCGCCGATTGGCGTTTTCTGTCTATATGACTGGGTCCACGAGTAAGCGGGATATACTTTCCACGTCCACTCGGTTCGCGCCTTGTTCCCGCGCAAAGGGGAGCAAGGTGCGGGACAGTGTGCGATATGCGGCCAGCAGCTCAGGCTGATCAGCGAGTGATTCAAGATGCAACCGCACCGTGGCGACATCTCCGCGTGCGATGGGCCCCGTGAGAACAGCCACTCCGTGCTCATGGAGCAGGTTTGCGGCCGACGCCAGGAACAGGGACCTCGCAGCCATGTGCGCAGTCGGTGCGTCAATTCCAGCGCTCACGAAAGTGCGCTCAGCAAGTGAGAGGAGAGCAGTCGGGAAGTTCGACGCTATCACGGCAGCTGCGTGATACAACCCCTTGGCGCCAGTCGGGATCACCAGGGTTGAAGCACCTATCGCGTGCGCCAGACGTTCGGCTGTCGCGCGCGCTTCACTATCTCCATCGATTCCGATGCACGCGCCGCGAAGCAGCTGCGGCGCGAGATCGGGCAAAGCGAGCGGGACAAGTGGATGGAAAGTTCCGCTTGGATGACCGTTGTCCCGCATCACCTGGAGCATCGATGGCTCAGCGCTGCCGCTGACCTGCAGAACTACGGCCCCTTGGCGAAGCGCCCCTTCGGCCAGCTGTCCGAGCGCCGATTCCAACTGTGCGTCGCGCACTGCGACGAGAACCACGCTAGCATGCGAAAGCTCGTCCGGTAATTCCCCTGAGGTCGTGGCTTCGGTGTCTGATTGAGCCAGTCGACCATGCACTCCCACAACTTCGCAACCGGATGTGCGAAAGGCGCGGGCGAGCCCCAATCCGGCTCGTCCAGCGCCCAAGATAAATATCCGGTCGCTCATTGAGGAGGAACTAAATCCTCCTGCTTCGACTGCCGCCGCTCCGCAGCGGCCGCGAGCAGCTCCCGCTGCGTGGTAGCGCTCCTGGTCAATTCGAGCGCGGCACTGATCGCGCGATCGTAGCGCACTCGCCGCAGGAACTCAGCCTCCTGGCCGAACACGTACCGCGCGATCTCGAATCCGAGGAGCCGCGATACAATGGCGCTTCCTTCGTCGTATGCAGGCCGCGGCATTTTCACACCTCGTGATACCATGCGGCGCCATAACTCATCGAGCATTATAGGCGTCACTTCAAAATCCTGGGATGACACGAGGCGGCCAGCCCTGAAACTGAGTGCGTATTCGGTGAGTGCGTCGCGGAACCTGGGGAGGTCGCTTCCCAGCGCCTGCTGAAGTCTCAGCGCGACGCTGTCCGCTTCCGGGGGACGAGCCAGCAAATCGGGGGTGATTCCACCACCACCGAAGACGGTGCGACCAGCGTCCGTCTTGAAGCGTTCGCGCTCATTAAGAGGAGGCTCTCCACGCGAATCCGGGCTTTCACTCGCCTCCTCGTCATCTCCGCCGGACTCCGGTCCGAACGGCTTCTGGATGCTGCGGCCAGAGGGAGTGTACCAGCGAGCAGTCGTGAGCTTGAGTGCGCCTTCACCGCCAACCCGGAAGACCGACTGCGCGCTTCCCTTTCCAAACGTGGGCGCGCCAATCACGACGGCACGATCATGATCCTGGAGCGCACCTGCCACAATTTCAGATGCACTGGCGGACCCACCGTCTGTGAGAACGATGACAGGCAGATCGGGCCATGCTTGTTGACCGTCGTCGACGAACTCCCGCATTCCCAGGCTCGCCCGTCCGCGCATGGTTACAATCTTCTGCCCCCGGTTGAGGAACAGGTCGGTGACGTCGACACCCTGGTCCAACAGTCCGCCCGGATTTCCGCGCAGATCCAGAACGAGCGTCTTCATTCCGCGGCGCTTGAGCCGCACGATTGCCTCGCGTAGCTCGTGGGCGGTCGTCTCGCTGAAAATATCGACGTCAACATAGCCGACCTCCCCGCTCAACATCGTGGACTGTCTGACTGCCGGAGCGTGAATCTCCGCGCGCTTGAGGTCGAAAGTCATCTGCTCCGTAACGCCCGGGCGCTCGATCAGCAGTTTGACGCGCGTGCCACTTGGGCCGCGCAATGCTTTGAGAGCCTCTTCCGGTGCCAGCCCCTTGGTCGGGCGACCATCGACAGCAACGATCCGGTCTCCAGTCTGAATGCCCGCCCGCGCAGCAGGTGTCTCCTGCATCGGTGCGATGATGGTGATCCAGTCTTCTCGTACGTCAATCTGAATTCCTATGCCTCCGTAATTCCCGGTAGTGCTTTCGTTCAGCCGCGCGAACCGCTCGGGCGGAAGAAACGCGGAGTAGGGATCGTGGAGATTGTCCAGCATACCATCAGCGGCCATTCGGTAGAGCCGCGCCTGGCTGAGCGTGTCCACATAATTGTTCGCTACCCGACTCATGACCTGATTGAACAGCTTGGCACGATCGAACATGCCACCGCCTCCCTCAAGCCCACGCTGAAGGAACCAGCCACCGGTTATCAGGGCGCCACACATGGCGGCAAAGACTACAAGAGCTCGAGAACGCATGGTGGAAGAAAACCAGGTAGGGGATCAGAAGTAAAGTCAGGAATCAACCTACCGTGAAGTATAGCGCCGAACCGCGGCACAATCCCGGAGCTCGTCGCCTACTCCCAGGCTCTGTACACGATTCACGATCCACTGTTCACCTCTGGCTCTGGCCAGCGTGTATTCAACGCTTCGACGATGCGTGCAAAAACCCGGTATTCGTCTCCGTCGGCGTCGATTGCGATGACTGGTCCGCATTCCGGATGTGCCGCCTGCCAAGCGGGTTCCTTGAATAATGTGAAGGCGCGTTCAACGGCCTCGTGAAACGCGTCACCCGCGCTCTCTAGCCTGTCATGCTCCCCCCGCTCAGCCGCGCGTGCGAGACCACGCGCCACCGGAAGTTGTAGCAGGATGGTGAGATCGGGGGCGAGCCCAGCAGTCGCGAAACTGTTCGCGGTACGAACGGCGTCTTCCGGAAGGTTGCGAGCGCATATCTGATACGCGTACGTCGAGAGAAAGAAGCGGTCCGCAATCACGGTTTCTCCTCGCTTGAGCGCGGGCAGAATTACCTCGTCGACCAGTTCCGCGCGGGACGCCAAGAACAGCAGGGCTTCCGCTCGCGTCGATATGCTGCTCGTCGGATCGAGCAGTAACGCCCGGATGGCTTCACCAACTGGCGTGCCACCTGGCTCTCGAACGACTAAAGTAGCGCGATTGCCATGTGCCAGATGCTTCGCCAGATGCGCAGCCTGGGTGCTCTTTCCCACACCTTCCGCGCCGTCGATTACGATGAACCGGCCGGGTCTCACGCCGCTGCTATCCCAGTGTGATGATCGAGCTCGTCGCGCCCTTACGAATTCCTTCCAGAATCCACTGGTTCACGCGCAGCATGATTTTGTCGAAATTTTCCTGCGAGACCACCATGTCCTGGTAGATCCTGTTCACTTGCACCTTTTGCAATAGCGCATCGAGCTGTTGCTCCAGCTCCGGAGTCGGTCGCTCGCCGCGCTCCATCATCTGCTGCGCTTCGAGCTGTAGCTTCTCCATCTGTCTCAGAATGGAGGACGCTTCCCGGTCCTCGTGGAGCGCTTCGCTGGCCCGCTTTACAGCCTTGTATTGATCGCTCTGGCCAAGCATTTTGCCCAGATCGCGCGCCTTTTCCTCGAGATTCATCTGTCCGTCCGTGTAGCCAGGAGAATGCGGTCACGCCCCGAAAGGTCGGGCAAGATCGCGATGTCATTATAGGATTCTGTGTCGGTAGCAATTTGTGCTGCGAGCCCGGCGCGCCGGGAGTCGACCTCCAGGGCAAGCAAGCCGAATGGTTCGAGAACGCGTGCCGCGCCGCGAATGACCTCTGCGGTAGCAGTCATGCCATCGGGTCCACTAAAAAGGGCTACTGGCGGCTCCCAATCTCGAACGCCCGCCGGAAGCGCGCCTGCCTCGGAACTGGAAATGTATGGCGGATTGGACACAATTAACCGGGCGCGTAAATCGGCGACAGGCGCGAAGAATGCGCCATGACGAAACTCAATGGGCGCATTGAGAACGGAGGCGAGCCGCGAAGCGTTCGTGCGAGCGACTGCGAGAGCGCCCGCAGAGATGTCTGTTCCGATGACTCGATCCAAGCGCCCCTCGGACGCGAGCGCCAGCGCGATCGCACCGCTTCCTGTGCCAACATCGATCGCAAGTCCACCATTCAGAACCCCGCGTGTCAGAACGGCCTCAACAAGGATTTCCGTTTCCTGACGTGGAATCAGGACGCGGTCGTCGATTTCGAGTGTGAGATGCCGGAAGGCGGCGCGGCCGACAGCGTAGGCGAAGGGCGCGCCGGAAGCACGCCGCTCGGCCGAACTGAGCACGCGCGACACCAGCTCCGGGTTGGCGTGTTGATCGTGATGGAGGGCGGGCCAGAGCCTGGGAACGTCGAGGACGGCAGCTATCAGATCGGTCGCTTCACGGGGCGAGTTCGGAACGTTGGCACGTGCCAACAGCATGCGTATGCCTCGAATCAGGTCGCCGATAGTTTGCCACGAAACGAGTGCGGTGTTCGGTGGCCGCTGCTCGGTGCGCGGTGGGTACTGCGCGGTGTTCGGTGCCCGGTGCTCGCTGTCCGGCGGGTACCGCGAGATTACCGATGCTCGGGAAGTGTACGGAAGAAGTCCGCCTCCCTCCTCCCGCCTGCCTTCTCCCGCTGTGCCACTCCCCATTCTACTCATGCATTCTCTCCTCCACGCTCGCCATGCGGAGGGCATCGAGAAGCGGCTCTATTGCTCCGTCAAGAGTGCGCTCCAGTTCGTGGATCGTAAAGCCGATCCGATGGTCGGTGATTCGATTCTGCGGAAAGTTGTAGGTCCTCACCTTGGCGGAGCGGTCGCCAGTCCCAACCTGGGTGCGACGCATGCGCGAGCGTTCCGCTTCCTGCTCGGAAATGCGCAGATCCAGCAACCGGGAGCGCAAGACCTCGAAGCCTTTGAGCTTGTTCTGTAGCTGGGATTTCTGGTCTTGCTGACTCACCACCACGCCGGTGGGAATGTGCGTGATGCGAACCGCCGAATCTGTTGTGTTGACGCTCTGCCCTCCCGGACCCGAGGAACGAAAGACATCGATGCGGATGTCCTTGTCCTCGATCTTCACGTCGATCTCTTCCGCTTCCGGCAATACGGCTACCGTTGCGGCGGAGGTGTGAATGCGACCCTGGCTTTCCGTGGCGGGAACGCGTTGCACGCGATGTACTCCCGACTCCCATCGCATACATCCAAAAACCCCTTCACCCTGCACCTTGAATATCGCTTCCTTGAGTCCGCCAAGAGTGGCATCCGACATGGAGATGATTTCCACTTTCCACCCGCGCCGTTCAGCGAACCGGGAGTACATGCGGAAGATATCGGCGGCAAAAAGAGCGGCCTCATCACCGCCCGTGCCTGCGCGAATCTCAACGATCGCAGCACGATCATCGAGCGGATCGCGGGGAATGAGTAGCGGCAGGAGTATTGCCTCCAGCTCGCCTATGCGTGTGACGAGACGCTCCTCCTCGGCTTTGACTTCATTGGCAAGCTCGACATCGTCCCCAACCACGAGCTCACGCGTCTGTTCAAGCTCCTCCTCCGCCCTGCGAAGTTTCTCCCCCGCCTCGACTACCGGTGTCAGCCGACTGTGCTCTCGCCCCAACTCGGCGAGTCGAGCGGAATCGCGAACCGCGCTGGGGCGTCCAAGCTCGTCCTCTATCTCGGCGGCGCGCTTGAGCGCGTCGGCGAGGCGGTCCCGAATGTTCAGCTCTCTTTCCCGGTCCCGTACTTCTGCCGGAACCGCTCGACGCGGCCCGCGGTGTCAACCAACTTCTGCTTGCCCGTGAAGAAGGGATGACAGTTGGAGCAGATGTCGGTGTGGATTTCATCCTGCGTGGAGCGTGTCACGAACGAATTCCCGCAGGCGCAAGAGACCTTTGCCATCGCGTAAGGCGGGTGAATTTCTTTTTTCACAAGAACCTCATTCCAATTGAATGCACGAAAAAAATTAGCTAGGAAATATAGCTATTCACCGACGTAAAATACAAGCGCGCAACGTCTTGCAGACCTCGGATAGGACGGGTACTTTCTGCGCCGAAGGTGAAGGCCGAAAGTGATTGCGGATTTGCGGACTACGGATCGGAAGCTGCGAGCTGCTGTCTGTAATGCGCGCTTGATTGAGGTTGACATCGTCTGGCTCTGATCCCCGACCCTGGCTTCATGCAAACTACAGACTTCCTGTCCACTGTCTCGCTCCTCCACGGTTTGGATAACGCGGAGCTGACGCGCTTCGCCGAGTTAACGCGGGATCGGCACTATCCCAAGGGGAGTGTGATTCTCTTTGAAGACGATCCGGGAGATTCGCTCTTCATTGTAAAATCAGGGCGTGTGAAAGTCGTGCTCGTCGGTGAAGATGGGCGCGAGGTGATCCTCGGAATGCTTGGTGTAGGAGAGCACTTCGGCGAGCTGTCACTGATCGATGGCAAACCTCGCTCTGCGCACGTCATTGCGGTGGACGACACGGAGCTCATAATCCTCCGGCGGGAAGATTTTCGGAGACGGGTGGAAGAATCCCCCCCCCTTGCGTGGGCACTGATGTCCGCGCTCTCCAAGCGCCTGCGCCGCGCGGATGAACAGATAGGCGGACTTGTGCTGCTGGATGTGCACGGAAGAATCGCGCGGCTGCTCGCTGACTCGGCCAACGCGACAGGGACCATAGAAAAGAAGCTCACGCATCAGATGATCGCCCAGATGATCGGGGCGAGCCGGGAGACTGTCTCCCGCGCGATGCGGGACTTCCAGGACCGAGGCTTGATAACCGTGCACCGCAGGCAGATTACGATCGCTGATCAGGCGGAACTCGAGCGGACGGCGCACCTGCGAGTGTGACGCGATTCACGAGGACAGGGTGATGGGAGGCTGCGACGAAGTGGAGCGACGGTGAGATCTTGGATTGCGGATTGCGGATTGCGGATTGCGGATGGCGGATTGCGGATGGCGGATGGCGGATGGCGGATTGCGGATTGGTGCTGCGTTGCGGACCCTGAATGCGTATATGAATCTGCGGACTTTACCGCGACTGCACATCGCCCATGACAAAGGGCTGAACACGCTATGAGTTTGTCGGTGCGGTTTTGGGGCACGCGCGGTTCCGTCCCCACTCCAGGCGCGCATACGTTACGCTACGGCGGGAATACTCCGTGTGTGGAAGTTCGGGCCGGAGATGAGCCGTCGATCATACTCGACGCAGGCACGGGCATACGGGAACTCGGTGATGTCCTGAATGTTCGCGCGAACGGAGCGCCACTCATCGTCGACATTTTCCTGACGCACACCCACTGGGATCATATCCAGGGCCTGCCCTTCTTCAGCCCGCTCTATAAACACGGTAGCCATATATGCATTTGGGGTCCAGACTCGGCGGAGGCACCGCTTGGTAACGTCTTCCGCCTTCTAATGTCGCCGGCGGTCTTTCCGGTGTCATCAGAGGAAGTGCGCGCCAGGGTCGAGATCGGTCCGGCGACCGGGGCTCCTCGCAAGATTGCCGGATGCGACATCGCGACTCTACCGGTGCAGCATCCAGGTGGCGCCGTCGCGTATCGGGTCTCTTGTATGGGCGAACCACACGCCAGCGTCGTGTACGTGCCGGACAATGAACTTGGCGGCAAAGATTCAGAGGAGCGTGACCGTTTGGTGCAGTTCGCGAGCGGCGCTGGTCTGCTCATACACGATGCAACCTACACGTCCGAAGAGTACGGAGCTCGGCAGGGTTGGGGACATTCCACCTTTGAAGATGCCGTTGAGCTCGCGATTGCGGCCGGCGTGGCACATCTAGCGCTCTTTCATCATGCGCCGGAGCGGACAGATGCGGAGATTGACGCGCTGGTCGAAAGGGCGCGAAAAATCCAGAACGGGAGAGCGGGTGCGCTTGTGATTACGGCGGCGGCAGAGGGGGAGACGGTTGACGTAGGGGGAGGCTGAAGCCTGTCTGAGCACAGTGTGTTCCATGATGCCGAGAACAGCCGTACCAAAGGAGCATTAACCTCCTGACGGTATCATGCAGTCGTCAGCTTGACGTTCCTCATTCGTCCGCCAACCTTCCTGAAATGTCCACGGTGCTCGAGTTGGAACTGATCCGACTTCGGCAGATGTCGGCCGAAGAGAAGCTGGCCGTCTCCGACGCGTTGTGGCGAGAGGCTGGGGCGCTTCGGCGCGCCTCGATCACCAAGCAGCATCCCGACTGGGCACCGGCCCAAATCGAGCAAGCCACCCGAGTAGCACTGATCGGTGGCAGCGCCTAGCCTTATCGCACTGTTCGTTCGTCCGCTAAACGATTGTGGCGTTCCTTATCTGATAACCGGCGGCGTGGCGTCCATCGTCTACGGCGAGCCGCGCTTCACACGGGATATCGATCTCCTCCTCGCACGGCGATCTCATCGATAGAACGGGGCTGGACTCGTGGCTCGCCCGCCTCGGACTCGAGGCGGAGCGGCAACAGCCATGAGCCTCAAAGACCGTCCCTGACCCACTGTGGTACCGCATCTCATGCAGCGGCTGCGGAATGCCTCTTGATTACGGTTGCGTCCACTATGCGGCGCCCTTCCCCACCACACCCCACCCTCCCCCCCCAGGCGTTTCGATCGACAGGCAATCTCCTGGTAATAGCGAGACACGACACTTCGCCGGCAACTTTCGCCCGTTGAGCAGGTTCCGTCCCAGCTCTCCCGCGCCACCGCCTTCCCCGCCCCGCGGAGCGTGACGCCGCCGTTCCGTTAGCAGCGTAGCAGTGCATGCCTCGAGCACTACGTAGCGCCGCACGACACCTTCGCCTCCGCGCATAAGCCCTGTTCCTCCCGAACCACTCCGCAGCGCGTACTCCTCAATACGTAAGGGATATGCGGTCTCCAACGCCTCGATAGGCGTGTTGCGTGTGTTGCTCATTCCTACGTGCACCGCACCAGGCCCATTTCCCCGGCTGCTGGCACCCTGTCCTCCGCCAAGTGTCTCATAGAAAGTCCACCCCGCGCCGCCGAAGGTGACGTTGTTCATCGTTCCCTGCCCCTGGGCAGGAACGTCGAGGCCCGCGTTCCCGAGGGCGGCGAAAAGCACGTCGGTGATGCGCTGCGACATCTCAACGTTGCCCGCCGCGACCGCCGAAGGCCAGCGCGCATTCAGCACGCAGCCGTCCTCAGCGACAATCTCGATGGCGCGGGCAATACCATCGTTTGTCGGTACATCATCATCGAGCAGTGTCCTGAGAACGAACACCGCGGCCGCTCTCGCGACGGCAAGAGGACAATTCACGTTCCCCGCAACCCGCGGCGACGTACCAGCAAAATCAATGTGGAGAAGGGCGCCACGCAGGCTGACTTCCGCGGAAACGGTAATGTCATCGTCCGTTACACCGTCACCTTCCAGTACGTCCGTTGCTCGGCCGGCTCGGTCACCGAGCTTCGCGATTGCCGCTCGAGCTCGCCGTTCGGTATAGTCGAGCAGCGCGTTTCCCGCGGCATCGATGCGTTCGGCCCCATCACGAGCCCGTAGCGCACGCCACTCTGCCGCGCCCGCCGCGCATGCCCCAATCTGCGCTCGAAGGTCACCGCGCCGCTCCTCAGGTGTGCGCACGTTGGCGAGAATCAGCGCCAACATCTCTTCATCCACCACGCCACCGCGCGCTAATCGAACGGGTGGCAGAACGAGACCTTCCTGCACCAGCTCGGTGGCGCCCTGCGGCATGCTTCCGGGACTCATCCCGCCGATGTCGGCGTGGTGCGCACGCACGGCCGCGTACCCCACGATCTCGCCACCATCGTCTATAGCTTCCACCATCGTTAGGTCGGGCAAGTGGGACCCGCCGTTGTACGGATCGTTGAGAATGTACAGGTCCCCCGGTTTGGGCCGCCGCATCCTCACCGCGCGCACGGCCTCAGGCATGGCACCCAGATGCACGGGTATGTGCGCAGCCTGCGCGATCATCGCACCGGACGCATCGAATAGCGCCGCCGAGGAATCCCGCCTTTCCCGAATGTTGGGAGACAGCGCACCTCGCACGAGTATGCTCCCCATCTCTTCCGCGATAGCCGAGAACGAGTGGGAAATTACTTCGAGGTCCAGGGAGTCGAAGAGAGGCATGAAAGGATTGCGGATTGCGGAACTGCGAACTGCGAACTACGTGCTGCGAACTGAGAACTGAGAACTGAGAACTGCGAATTGCGTGCTGCGTACCAATACGCGCTTTCGTTTTCCCTTCCGCAATAGTAAACCGTCCTAGAAGCTGGCCCCGCGGTCCTTCTCCAGGAGCCAGCCTCCGATGGGGAGCGCGCGGGCAGTCCAGTGCTCAGCGACGAGTAGCGATGAGTCCGGGAGCGTGATAACTGCGCGACCCTGTACTCGAGTATCCAATGGCGCGCCGGTGTCGAGCTTTACATCTGCGCTCCACTCCGACAATCCTGTCCGGCGAAGGTGCGGCTCGTGCGCCAGCCCGACAACTGCGTGACGGGAACTCACTATTTCGACGGGACGGTCCAGTGTGAAGCCGAGCCGTTCGTGATGCCTCTCGGCAAACCGCCGCGCGATCGTAGCGCCGCTGTCCCCAGCTGTGAAACTGACATCCAGCTCGTGGCCCTGGCCCACGTACCGCGTGCGCGCCCAACATTCGCGTGTTACACCAGCGCCTGGCACATCTCCAACACGCTCGGACAACTCCCGCACAAGCGCACCTATCGCATTCGAATCCAGCGCATCCGTCGCACGCATCACGCTCGCTATCACCTCGCGCCTTTCCGGCGCCATGGCGAGACCGAGTGCGCTCAGTACGCCTGCAAAGGGTGGGACGACGATCGTCCGGATTGCGAGTTGATCGGCCAGCCCGCAGGCGTGCAATCCGCCACCCCCGCCAAAGGCGACCAGCACGCACCGGCGAGGATCGACGCCGCGCTCCACGCTCACACGCCGAAGAGCTCGAGCCATGGCGGCGTCGGCGGCCGCGATCATTGCGGTCGCGGTTCGGTCCACAGTCGCTCCAAGCTCGTGCGCCAGAGATTGAATCGCACGCAGCGCTGCACCGACGTCGAGTTTGACTCCTCCACTCATTCGGCTCGCATCCACGCTGCCGAGCACGACGTGCGCGTCCGTGACGGTGGCGAGCGAGCCGCCGAACCCGAACGCGGCCGGACCAGGGCGCGCTCCAGCGCTTCTGGGCCCTAAACGCAACGCACCGCCAGCATCAATCCAGCCGATGCTGCCACCCCCAGCCGACACCGTGTCGATAAGCACGCGCGGTAGCGTGATGGGGACCCCAGCCACGTCACCGCCGCTCTCCACCAGCGGTGCTCCCCCGATGATGAGCCCCGCGTCCGCGCTCGTGCCGCCGATGTCTATCGTAAGCGCATCGGTGAACCCGGCGATCCTGACCACCGCCGCCGCACCAACCACACCGCCCGCCGGCCCCGACAGCGCGAGCGAGGCAGCGTTACGCACCGCCTCCGCAGCGCTCCGCATTCCGCCGGCCGATGTCATCACCGAAGGCGCTGGAAATCCGTCCGCAGTCAGACGGCCGCCGAGCCGCGCGAGGTAGCTGGCGACGCGGGGACGGAGATATGCCTCGGCGACCGTCGTCGCAGTGCGCTCGTACTCGCGGATCTCCGGAAGTACATCCGAAGAAAGGATCACGTCGACGCCCTTGAGAGACGCGCGCAGAACTTCCCCCAGCAGGCGCTCATGAGCCGGATCGCGATATGCATGCAGGAGCGACACCGCGACGCACTCGGGCTCCAGCGCGATGGTGCGGTCAGCTACGCCAGCGGCACCGTCGGAGGTAAGCGCGCGCACCACACCGCGCGCATCGATCCTCTCGGGAACACCCACGCATCGGTCCGGGGGCACTAGCGCCGGCTGATGGTGACGCGTGAGATCGTACAGGGATGCTCTCTCCTGACGCCGGAGTTCAAGCAAATCAGTGGCTCCCTCTGTAGCGCACAGCACCACGCGCGCGCCGTTGCGCTCGAGCAGCGTATTTGTCGCCACTGTAGTGCCGTGTACAATGCGCGCGCACATCGCTGCCGGCAGCTCCAGGTTTCGCATGCCCGCGACTACACCGTCGCCCTGATCACCCGGGGTGGTGAGCACTTTCCCTGCGATGACGTCGCCGCTCCCGTCGATCGAGACGACGTCGGTGAAGGTGCCACCTACATCGACTCCGACCGACGAACCGCTCACGCGGGCTTCGGGGGCCGGCGACGCCTGACCATTATCAGCCCAACCAGAGTTCCCAGCAAAGACGCCGAGCCCAGCCAGTCACCGGCGAGCACGTACGGCGTTTGCAAATCGGTCGTCTGCGCAACCCAGGTCCGTGCTTCTCGCGTGAACAGCGGCGTCGCCCCGTGTACTCGGCCGAGCGGATCGACGTATTCCGAGATTCCGGTATTGGCTGATCGTATAATCCCCACGCGATTCTCGATGGCACGTAGCACCAGATGCGACTCGTGCTGGTAGGGCGCAATGGATCTGCCGAACCATGCGTCGTTCGTAATATTCACGAGGATGTCGGCCCCGCCCTTCCGATATTCCCGCGACAGTTGCGGGTAAATTGACTCGTAGCAAATGAGGACACCAAACTTGCCGAAGGGGAGCTGGTACGGGGGCTGATCCGCGCCTCGCCCGTAACCGCCGAAGTACTTGAGCGACTTGAACCACTCGGGATTCACAAAGGGTACGCGCTCGACGATCGGGACGAGATACTCCTTGTGGTACGTCGGCTGCCCATCCACGGCACCGGACGAATCCGCCAGCATCGCAGCATTAAAGTAGCTGTAGTCTTCGGGAGTTCGGTAGACGACGTCCAGAACGCCGAAGAGGATCGGCGTACGATCGATAGCGCTAAGCGCGTTGAGTGTATCGCGCCATTCCGGATGCTCAACGAGAAATCCCGGAAGAGCGACCTCGGGCCAGACGACGAGCTGCGCGTCGCTTTGCGTCATGAGCGCTCGCGTCTGCTCCGCAAGAATTCCGACTATGCGATCGCGATTGTCCTCCTGCCACTTTTCCTCCTGCGGGATGTTCGGCTGAACGACTGCAATCGGGGCGACGTTGCGCATCACGACTGCGCCCATGCGCCAAACGCCGTACAGTACAACGAAAGCTGCCAGCCCCGCGATCGCGGCGGCGCGAACAAGAACCGCGCGTCGCTCGGCTCTCATGAGCCATGCGTCTGCCAGAAGTCCGTTGGTCGCCGCCATCCAGAAGCTCACGCCGCGTACACCACTCAGTTCCGCTATCTGCGCGATAATCGGGATGCGCGCTACCGAGAGCCCAAGCGGCAGCCATGGAAAGGACAAGTCAGACAGGTAGTTGAGCGCGAGCTCCAGCGCGACCCATACGGCGGGCAGAAGAATCGCCATGGGCCATCGCGTGCCACGCCGCAGCGTAAACAGCGCGGCTGCAAACAGCGCGACAAATGGCGCAAGCCAGATGAGCGACGCTACGTACCCCAGAATGGCGAGCTTGGTGTACAGCGAGAGCGCGATCGCAATCCAGTAAAGATTGCACGCGTAACCGAGGAAGCCGAACCAGAATCCCATTCCGGCCGCGGCGCGCGTTGTGCCATCACCGTCCGCCAATCGTGCGATCGCGACGGCGAGCGGAGCGAGGCAGACGAACGCGGGAACCAGGAATGGGAACGGCGGGAATGCTATCGCGAACAACGCCGCGGAGAAAAGCGCAGGGACGAGGGACCAGGTACCAGGAATCAGGAATTTGAACGAGAATCCTCGCCTGCTTCCTCCTCCCCGCCCTCCAACAGCTTGTCCCTTGTCCCTTGTCCCTTCTCCCTGGTCCTTCACAAACGAACTTCTTTCCCCTCTTCAGCCGACCGGTAGATCGCCTCCATGATCCGGTGAACGATCACCTGGTCGGTGGGAGGCTCGTAGCTCGCCTCGTCTCTGAGTACCGCGAGAAAGTGCGCCAGCTCGGCCCGGTAGGATTGCGTGAATGCGCTCTCGCGAGCGGCCGCGCCCGTGGGCGATACATCCATCGGTTTGGCGTTCAGCTCTTTTACTACGCGCAGGGGCCCGAGCTGCGCACCGCCGCGCGAAGCGAGCACCTCGAACCACCAGCGCTCAGCCATCCCCACATACGCCCATGACACGTCGAATGCGAATACGATGCCCTGCGCGCATTCGAGATTCACGAGCATCGAATCCTCGACCGCGCTTGCACCCTTGCCGCGCTGCATGTGCGCGGTCACTCGAATGGGGTCCGGGAAGTCCGCAAGCCATAAAGCGAGGTCCAGTAATGGGAAACCGTGTTCCAGAAAAGTGCCTCCCCCCGCCTCGGCTCGGCGAAAGCGCCAGCCTTCCTGCGCGCGCCGAGGTTGGTAAGCCCCAGCGCGTACTCCCGTCAGATGACCAAGCTCTCCTCCGCGAAGAAATCCACTGAGCGCATGAACATCCGAGCGGAAGCGATGATTGTTGGCCACGGCAACCTTGCGGCCCGCGCGCTGCGCGGCTGTGAGAATTCGCTCCACGCCCTTGACGGTAAGCGACAGCGGTCGCTCGCACAGAACATCTACGCCGGCGGCCAGCGCGCTTAGAACGTGCGGCTCGTGCAAGTGGTTGGGCGTCCCCACGATGACGGCGTCCACTTCGTCAAGCTCGAGGAGGTCCTGCATGTCCGTGAAAACGTCGGGAACTTCAAACCTGTCGGCCAGTGAGCGCGCTTTCAGGCCATCGTTGTCGCACAGTGCGACTACCTGCGCGCCGCGCATCTTGGAAAGAACCGGAAGGTGCGCAACCTGGGTTATAGCACCGACGCCAACGATTCCGAATCGAACAGCCTGCTTCACGGCGAGGGTATCGGGTGGCGAACGTTGAAGTGATAGCTTCCCCCCGCTCGGAGCGTGAGGAAGCGCGTGTTGCTCAACAAGGTGTAGCGGCCCTGCACTCCCAGGGTCAGCGCCCGTATCGGAGCGATGTCCACCCCCGCAACGCCCGCGATCCCCGCGGCAATATTATCCAGCGCACTTTCGACGAACGTGTCAGCAATGAATGGCGATTCCGCATTGATCACGTGCGCGCCGAACCCGCCGCCCAGATACGGCCTTAGCAACGAGACCGGACGTGGGGCCCAGCGTATATCCGTTTCGAGAGAGATATCGGACACAGTGATGCGACCGATGCGGAGAGTATCGTCACCAGCCGGATCAGTCATCGCGTCCAGCAGCCGTTGCTCGAACTTCTCCACCACTTCGCGCTCGAACTCGGATCCCCAGTACGAGACCGTGAACACAACGCGCCAGTGACGCGTAATTTCACCGTAGTCCGCCTGTACGGAGTATGCCTGCGTCGACACCACTCGCGATGGGTAGACTGGACCAGACATCGCCCCAACGGCAGTGAGGCGGAGAAGGTCGAGATTCAACCGCTCGAACAGCGATCCCCTGCCCTGAGTAAACGCTGTTTCTGCCGCGGTGGACGCGAATACCACGAAGATCGCGCACCACCGAATCAATCCCTTAATCCACCGTCGCAACGGCTGTACCCGGGTAGTAGGTTGCGAGAATTGTACGAAAATCCTGCCCCGCGCGCGCTCGGCCGATCGCGCCCCACTGGCACATTCCGATACCGTGCCCATTGCCAGCTCCGCGTAATGTCAATCGTGACACCGCACCGCCCGCATCGTGTTCAGCGTGGACGGTAAAATAGGTGCTGTTCAGAATCTCGCCACCCGGAGTACGAAGGACGAAGCGAATGTCATTGCCACGCAGGGCGTACCGCCGTCCATCAGCGGTGACGCCGAGTGTTCGGACGCGCCCGGATGGTGTATTGCCATCGACGGTCACATCGCGCGTGCTCCCCACGCCGCGTGCGGGAACCGCGGCATATGTGCTCAGGTATTTGGCGAGCGTCGCCGAAAGGGCAGGCGCGTCGTAGGTTCGCGTCCAGCTGAAGCGGGGGGAGACATCACAGTAGTAGCGTTCCGTTCCTGGAATTCGGTCGCTGACGGGGCGAAGGAATGGTTCGTCCGGGGATCGCCAGACTTCCGAGGCAGACGCCGTGCTGCCCCCGCATGTGGAGTGGTACGGAGCGCTGACTACGCGTCCTCGAAATGTCAGTACCAGACCCTGGGTTGCTGATACCGCCTGGTCGGCGAGCACTGTCTCCGCGTCGGCACCTCCGTACACCTGATCGAAGACCGTGGCAACAAGATCGAACGGACGCGCGCGCAAAGCGCCGAGCTTCATGTAGGTATAGCTCCGCGCGGCGATCGCTTGCGCAGAAATCGCCGCTGCTTCACCGGCCACTCGGCGCGTGCCAATCTCGAGCGGCACAACTCCACGCAGGTAGCTCTCGACGTCGAGGCGGTTCACGACCAGCATCCCACTGTCAGTCGCGGTGATCGCGATCTCGCCGCGATACTTCTTGCCATTGACGCTGATGAGTGCGCGGGAATCCGTGGAACGCGCTATCAACGGGCCTCGCCGAGAAGCAGTCGGCATTGCATCGGCGCGATTAGCGCGCAATAAGAGCGGTCCGGCGGGCTCTACAATCCAGGCATCGTCAGCGCCCGCTCGCGCAATTGTAGTGGCGCCACCGTTGTCGGACAGTTGCCACCCACCGCTAGCAGATAGCGATACTCGTCTCGCGTTGGTTTGCAGGGCGACACGCACCTCTCGCAACTGCCCGCGCTCGATGGAGCCACTATCCGTAGTAGCAGTGGTGGGGCGCGCGGTGCAGCTCGCTGCAAATAGCACCAGAGGCATCACCGTGACACCAGGCCAGTTGGCCAAGCCTTTGTTGGTTGCTTGTATTTTCAACAAGTCACCGGCCGTAGCTCCCTGCGGTAGCGGCCAGCATCGGCAGGCGGCGCGAAGGGCGAGGGCGCAACGGATAGGCAGGCACAACTGCCATAACTGACGCCTGGAAGTCGTAGTCATCGACCACCGCATCCATGCGCGCGTCAACAAAAGTTCCAGCCTCAGCATCAGCACCCATGAGCCAGGTGACACCATCTACGTCATCCGCTTGCCACTGTGCGCGAGCTTGCGCGGACGTCGTCTCGGTCGCCGGCCGGTCTACGAGCAGGCGGACCGTACTTCCCAGG
>JACDCM010000224.1 GCA_013817545.1 Gemmatimonadaceae bacterium
GGGTTGGGTTGCTTTAACGGACTTCCATTGGGCGAAGCAACGAAAGTCGTATTCCCGAGCCGCGCGCATCTGATCGGGGAAACCGAAATAATCTTTCCAGCCTTCCTGCTCGGCGCGCCACCGGCAGCACCACGTGAATTCGAAGCGGTGAACGGCCTCTGCGGTATACACGTCGACAACACCAGAGAAGTCCGAACAACCTGAACGGGCGTCAACGGATATCTCCTCAACCGCGAGATCGGGCTGCGAGTCCAGAATCTGAGCGATGAGGCGCAGAATTTTGACTGGCGGTGCGTGCCGGGCCAACTTGATGCGTGCGACTGGCGAATGCGTGGCGAACGCATGCACGTCGCTCTTGAAGGCGGTAGTCGCGAGAGAAGCAGAAAGGAGGGAAGCGAGTTCCATGTGATGCGGCTGGGTGGCGGATTCCAGGCTCAAGCTCGGGAGAGCAAACCGGGGATCACGTGGGGTTTCTTTAATCTAAACACTTGAGTACAGAATTCTACCCCCTGACCCCCCCAAAAACGGTTGTCGCCATCCTGCGTCTACTGGAGGCAGCGGGACACGAAACGTGGTGTGTCGGGGGTGCCGTCCGAGACGCACTGCTGGGCCATGAGCACCTCGACTGGGATCTGGCCACCGCTGCGACCCCCCAGCAGGTCAGGCGGCTTTTTCGGCGCACTATCCCAGTAGGCATTGATTTTGGGACCGTTGGGGTTCTCGACGATGCAGGCGTAATGCACGAAGTGACCACCTTCCGTAGAGATGTGAAGACGGATGGACGTCACGCAGTCGTGGAGTTTGGAGCGTCGCTGGAAGAAGATCTTGCCCGGCGCGATCTGACGATTAACGCCATCGCTTTCTCTCCAACCGCCGGCGTGATACGGGATCCCTTCGAGGGCCGCATGGACCTCGAACGCCGAGTCATACGCGCCGTTGGCGATCCAGATCAGCGAATGCGGGAGGATCGATTGAGAGCGCTCCGCGCTATCCGCTTCGCGGCGCGCTTCGGTTTCAGCATCGACGCGGCGACATGGGACGCAATCGTTCGGAGCGCTCCGCACTTGGGCAGGCTTTCTCCGGAACGAGTTCAGCAGGAGCTCAACAAGACGATGCAGCAAGTGGACAAGCCGAGCATCGCCCTGGAAATGTGGAGAAGAAGCGGAGCGCTTGGTTCGCTTCTCCCGGCGCTTGCGTCGGTGTCGGATTCCACGCTATCGATGCTGGACGTACTGCGGAGGCCGCTCCGTCCGTCGCAGGACCGGCGGCGGGTACATCGTCTTGCGGCGCTCTTTTCCGAATGCGAGCCGAATGATGCCGAGCGCGCCCTCAAGTTGCTGCGGTTCTCCAACAGCGATGCCGAGTGGATCGCGCAGACGCTCGAACGCTGGCTGCGGATCGCGCCAGAGCTGGAGGCAGCGTTGAACGGCGAACACCCGGTTTCCGATACAGATATCCGGAAATGGGTGGCCACAGTCGGACGGCTGCGTGTCCCGGCGGCGTGGCGTCTCTCCGCTGCCCGAGCTGGTGCCCAAAAGCTTTCCGCCATGTCCGAAAACTGGTTCGGTGCGATACATTCGACCTACCGCCGCGCGCTACAATCGGCCGCTCGGGACGCGGTCGAGTTGGCCGATCTTGCAGTCGACGGAGATGATTTGCGGTCAGCTGGCATACCGCCTGGCCGGGCGTACGGTGTAATACTACGGCGCCTGCTCGACTGTGTGATCGAGGATCCGTCACGGAACGTACGCGAGTGGCTTTTGCAGCAAGCGACGCAGCAGTATAGCGAGATAAAGAAGCGGATTGCCGACTGAGTTGCAGATCGCGGACTGGATTGCGGACTGGGACTGGATTGCGGACTGCGGATTAACGCGCGTGTTTAAAACAGAGATCCGTGATTCACGATCGAACGGTAGTTAATCCGCAATCCGCAATCTGATCGCCAGTTGCACACAACAAGGAGTTCACCATGTTTTTTCGCGGACGCCAACCCGAGAGCTCCATTTGGAAGCGGTTTCGTACGTCGAACGATGGATTTTCATTCGCTAAAGAGGAGGATTACTACGCGGCGCACGTTGTCGCCAATTCCGAACGCGTGGTGGATCTCTTTCATGCGCTGTCAGAACATCTGCCGCCGGCAGTCGACATCGCTATCGAGGACGCGCGTAACAAACGGAAATGGAAAGGGGAGAGCCTCGCACTTCCCGATGTGCGAGATGCGGTTGCACGGCTCAAAACTCCGGTGGCCACTTTTGGCGGAGTAGAAGTTTCCGTGTACACCGCGGAGGATCAGCTCACTCTCAATCCGGTGCTCGAGCTTTTCATTTACGCTCGCACCGACCAATGGCTGTACATCCTCAAGGGAAAGGGGCTCGAGGAGCAGCGGATGGTTCGTACGCGCAGCTGGAAGCTCAAACGCCACGAATTTCCACCGGCGCCGGAGCTGAGCGAGGTGATAGCGTCCACGTCGTCATCGCTTGGTCTTACGCTGTTGTGAATCGTACCGCGCTGCTGTATGCGGTAGTCGCGGCGTTCGCCAACGTGGCCGGTGCAGTGGCAGTAACTTCCCGCGCGCGCTGGAGCGTGCGCGCTCTGGATATCATGGTGGCGCTAGCTGCGGGGTTCATGATTTCGGCATCGGTGACGGATATCTTTCCGGAAGCCATACTGCGCGGCGGCCATACGGCCGCTCTGGTGGCTCTGCTGGGTTACCTGCTCGTGCATCTCACTCAGCACACTCTGGCTCCGCATTTCCACTTCGGCGAGGAAACCCACGAGGTATCGGAGATTGTCAGTATATCCGCGCTGGTCGGCCTTCTGGTACATACCTTCGTGGATGGAGTAGCGATAGCAAGTGCCTTCAGCGTGAGTGCGGAATTTGGCATTGTGATATTTCTTGCGATCCTTTTGCACAAATTCCCTGAAGGGCTCGCCATATCGAGCTTGTTTCTTGCGGCAGGCGCGAGCCGGCGCAAGGCCTTGTACGCAGCCGCCGCATTGGGCGCGGCGACGATCGCCGGCGTCGCTGTCACCGGCGTCGTGTTGCCGTTGCAGACGTATGGGCTCGCGGTATCCGCTGGTGTGACGTTGTATGTGGGCGCGTCGAACCTTGTTCCTGCGTTCCAGAGCAAGCGTGGATGGCGCCTTCCGGCGGCATTTTTTTCGGGTTGCGGTATGTACTTCGCGGCTCGTGCGGCGGTGGGTGTGTGACGTGAGTACCGTGCTTCCAGATTCGGCGGGCCACGGGTTGCCCGTGAGGGTTTTCGCCGGAGGGCTGGCGGAAAGTGAGGGCGAGCTGTTGCTGTATGAATCGCGTGTCATGGGACACTCCTCCTTCGCGGCACCGCATCAGGGTCAAGAGTTGGCGGTAGACGGCACGCAACGAGCGGGTGACGTGCTTTGTTATCGTACCAACTGAAAATGGCAAAGCATCGACGCGATGGCGAGCCGTCTCTATTCGCGCCACCGGCTTCTTCCCTTCCTCTTGCGGCTCGCATACGCCCTCGCACACTCGAGGAGTTCGCGGGCCAGTCTCACTTGCTTGCTTCGGGAAAATCGCTTCGCGACGCAATCGAGCGGGGCTCGGTCAGCTCGATGATCTTCTGGGGGCCGCCGGGCTCGGGCAAAACAACACTGGCTCACCTCATAGCGCGCTACACCGAGCGCGAATTCGTGCCTTTCTCCGCTGTGACTGAAGGCGTGCCCAGGCTTCGGGAGATAGTAGGCGACGCGGAGCGGCGTTTGGCGGAGCATGGCCGCGGAACGATCCTCTTCGCCGATGAGATCCACAGGCTGAACAAAGGGCAGCAGGATGCTTTTCTTCCACATGTCGAGCGAGGTACGTTCACCATTATAGGAGCGACCACCGAGAATCCATCGTTTGAGATAAATGGCGCTTTACTATCGCGCGTTCGAGTGTTCGTGCTGGAGCCGCTGTCAGAGGATGACATTTCAGGCGTTGTCCGCACAGCACTGAGTGACAGGGAGCGAGGACTAGGCGGCATGGAGTTGCTCATTGAAGACGGCGCGCTCGCTCTTATTTCGCAAGAGGCGGATGGAGATGCGCGACGGGCGCTAACCGTTCTCGAAGCCGCCGCCGATCACGTTCGATCCGGCGGAAGAATAACCGAAGAGGTGGCGAGGGAAGCTATGCAGAAGCGCTTCGCTCGGTACGACAAGGCCGGCGAGGAACACTTCAATCTCCTTTCTGCGTATCACAAATCGCTGCGCGGAAGCGATCCTCAGGGAGCGCTGTACTGGATGGCTCGCATGATCGACGGCGGTGAAGATCCGATGACAATATTTCGCAGGGCTTTGGCCATGGCCGCCGAGGATGTCGGTCTCGCCGATCCCCAAGCTCTGCAAATTGCCGTCGCAGCCCGCGATGCGTATCACATGCTCGGGGCGCCTGAGGGATATCTACCGCTCGCCGAGATGACGATCTATCTCGCGACTGCTCCCAAATCCAACAGCGCAAAGGCCGCGCTCGGCGCGGCAATGGATGCCGCGCGGCGCACGCCCGCAGCCGCTGTTCCTCTGCACATTCGCAACGCGCCTACCAAGCTCATGAAGGAACTGGGATACAACGAAGGGTATCAGTACGCGCACGACTCGAACGAAGCATATACACCGCAAGAGTATCTTCCGGAGCAACTTCGCGGCACGGAGTTGTACAGGCCTGGGCGATTCGGTTTCGAGAAGGAGATTACAAAGCGTCTCGCCTGGTGGGCGGAGCTCAAAGCGAAGGCGACGCAGGAGCGGGGGGATGATGAACTTTGAGAATTACTACCGAGAGGAATTTATGCGTAAGGCAATAGCGTTCGTGGTAGTTGCGGCCATCGTCACGGCAGTCGGGTGCAAGAGCCTCGCGAGTCGCGCATTCGAGGAGCCGGTGGTCACGTTCAGAGACGTCAGGATAAACGGACTGGGGCTAACGGGAGGGTCGCTCGACATCAACCTGAGCGTCTACAATCCGAACGGTTTTAATCTGGACGCCACTCGGCTCACTTACAAACTGTGGGTCGATTCCGTGGAGTTTGGAACTGGTGCCATCGACAAGCGTTTCACCGTTCAGGAGAAGGACTCGACTATCGTTTCGTTGCCGCTCAGCTTCAACTGGTCGGGAGTAGGATCGGCGGGACGGGAGATCATGAATACCGGGTCGGTCAATTATCGCGTTACGGGGGACATTACGGTGAGATCGCCGATCGGGAACCACACGCTTCCGTATGATCGGACGGGACGGTTCTCGACTTTGGGAGGGAACCGATAGTGGGGAGTGGGGATTGGGAGGTGGGGAAGTGCGCTGTTAAGTTGGTCTACTTGCTCTATCGCTCGCCCGGCCGCTTGTTACTCCCCATCCCCCAACCCCACTCCCCAAGGTATTCCTATCGCTAGAGACCTGATCTCCCTCGCGCCGCCTGCTGAGCGGGCGATTCTTGTCGGCGCGCCGCTCAAGGGTTCGCTCGCGAAACTCCAGATGGCGGAGCACTTGGAGGAGCTTGCACGCCTGGCGGACACCGCAGGCGCTCAAATTGTGGGTGAGGTCACTCAGCAGCTAAACCGGCCCGATCCGGGTTCTTATCTGGGAAAAGGCAAGCTGGAGGAGCTCAAGGTCAGGATCGAGGAGACGAATGCTACGCTGGTGATTTTTGACGACCAGCTTTCTCCAGCCCAGGGCCGGAATATCGAGCTGGCGTTGGGCAAGCGGGTAATGGACCGCGCCGAGTTGATTCTCGATATTTTCGCAACGCGCGCTCGCTCCAGTGAAGCGCGCATGCAGGTGGAACTGGCTCAGCTCGAGTACACGTTGCCGCGCCTCACGCGGATGTGGACGCACCTTGAGAAGTTCCGCGGCGGAATAGGGATGCGCGGACCTGGCGAAACACAGCTCGAAACGGATCGCCGGCTTATCAATAACCGGATAAAGCTCCTGAAGGGCAGGCTCGAGGAGGTGCAGCGCTCGCGCGAGGTGCAGCGACAGACGCGCCGAGACCTCTTCAAGGCGTCACTGGTTGGTTACACCAACTCGGGCAAATCCTCGATTCTACGATCCCTCGCGCAAGCGAAGGAGGTACACGTAGAGGACCGCCTCTTCGCGACATTGGACCCGCTGACGCGAGAAGTAGATCTGGGAGAGCACAACCGGGTCCTTCTCACCGATACTGTTGGTTTCATTCGGAAGCTTCCGCACGATCTCGTGGCATCCTTCAGGGCCACTCTTGAGGAAACGCGCGACGCAGACCTTCTCCTCCACGTTATCGATGCAAGCCATGTTGTCTGGCATGAGCATCGTGAGGTCGTCAACGGAGTATTGGAGGAGCTTGGCGTTGCATCCAAGCCCGTTCTGCATGTCTTCAACAAGATCGACCGGCTGGATCAGGAAAGCCTTGTGGCGCTTCAGGAACGGATCGCATACCTGCTTCCGAACTCTGTTTTTGTATCCGCTGAGGCCGAAGACGGACTGGAGCCGCTGCGACGTTCTCTTCTGGCAGCTGTTCGAGAGCTCAGGCCGGTGGCGGAGCTACGGCTCTCCATATCAAATGGGCGCATGATGGCGGAAATCCATCGATCGGGTGAGGTTATCGAGCAGCGGAGCGATGGTGACGAAATGGTAGTTCGCGCCCGTCTCGACCCGGCGACGTTAGGGAGACTGCGAAGCCAGGGAGTTGGGGTGAATGGTGAGCAGTGAGCGGCGCTGCTC
>JACDCM010000024.1 GCA_013817545.1 Gemmatimonadaceae bacterium
AATCGCCGACCGGTGTGTCGTTGCGACAGACAGTGACGAAGTAATGGCCGCCATGCGCACGGCAGGGGGTGAGGCCATACTGACAAGCCATGCCCATCCGTCGGGCACCGATCGCGTTGCCGAAGTGGCCACAATGGCGGGCTTTCGCGAGTACGACGTGATTGTGAACGTTCAGGGAGATGAACCCTTCGTCTCGGACTCGGCGATCCGGGGCGCGGCCTTCATGGTGACAAGCGGGCGATTTCCCCTTGGCACCGCCGCTGCGGTTGCTTCACCTGGAATCCTCAACTCGGAACACGTTGTAAAAGTTGTAACGGCCGACGATGGCCGCGCGCTGTATTTTTCCCGCGCGCCAATTCCGTTTCTGCGGGATAGCTCTGACACCGCCGAGAGGAACGACTGCATTCGACAGCACATCGGCGTTTACGCCTATACGCGCGAGTCGCTAGCGCAATGGGTTTCGCTTCCCCCGCACGCGCTCGAGCGAATCGAGCGATTGGAACAACTCCGTCCAATCGCCGCCGGATTGTCCATGGGAGTTACCGTGATAGCAGAGCCTGCATCGGAAGGCATCGATACGACGGAAGATCTCGAGCGCGCGAACGCGCGATGGACTCATCACTTCGCGGGACGGTACTGACATGCAGCACAGCTCCACGAACCAGACTACCAAGTACGTGTTCGTAACCGGTGGCGTGGTTTCATCGCTCGGCAAGGGGATCGCCGCCGCGTCGCTCGGGCGACTACTCGTCGAACGGGGACTTCGGGTCACAATGATGAAATTCGACCCATACATCAACGTTGACCCGGGCACAATGTCGCCGTTTCAGCACGGTGAAGTATTCGTCACCGATGATGGCGCCGAGACGGACCTGGACCTTGGGCATTACGAGCGATTCATAGACCGCGCGTTATCGCAGGCCAATAACGTGACTACTGGACGCATCTATTTAAACGTGATTACCAAGGAAAGGCGTGGGGAGTATCTGGGCTCAACCGTTCAGGTAATTCCTCACATCACGGACGAGATCAAGGCGGCGATGAAGCGAATCGCTCCTGACAACGATGTCGTGATCATCGAGGTAGGGGGAACAGTCGGTGATATTGAGTCTCTGCCTTTTCTTGAAGCGATCAGGCAGTTTCGGCAGGAAGTGGGACGGGACAATGCCATCTTCGTGCATCTCACGCTCGTGCCGTTCATTTCTGCAGCTGGGGAAGTGAAAACAAAGCCCACGCAGCATTCAGTCAGGGAGCTGATGCAAATCGGAATTCAGCCGGACGTTTTGATCTGCCGAACCGAGCGCCCACTTTCCGAGGATGTGAAGCGCAAGATCGCGCTTTTCTGCAACGTGGATTTCGGCTCTGTGATTGAGAGCCGCGATGTGCCTACCATTTACGAGATACCGCTCGCCTTCCACGAACAAGGCTTCGACGCGCGCGTAACACAGCGCCTCGGCCTCGAGTCGGCGGCTCCCGATCTGTCACGCTGGCGCGAAATCGTCGGCTGCATCACGCAACCGAACGAACGGGTGCGCATAGCCGTAGTAGGCAAGTACACTGCGTTTATCGACAGTTACAAGAGCGTGCAAGAGGCGTTGATTCATGGTGGAGTTGGGAATAACGCGGGCGTAGACATTGATTGGCTGTCGAGCGATCTCTTCACCTCCGCTTCCCGAACGCGCGAGATTCTTAGCGTGTACGACGGGTTATTGGTACCGGGCGGATTTGGAGTCCGCGGTGTTGACGGGATGGTGGAATGCATTCGATTCTCGCGCGAGACGGGCCTCCCATTCTTCGGCATCTGCCTGGGCATGCAAACGGCGGTGATTGAATTCGCGCGAAACAAGATCAGGCTGGACGACAGCCATTCGAGCGAGTTCGCGCCAGAGTGTTCCCATCCTGTAATTGCGCTCATGGAGTCCCAACAGCACGTGACGGACATGGGAGGCACAATGCGACTGGGAGCCTACCCTTGCCGTCTGCGACCCGGGTCGCTCGTCGCGGAGCTGTATGGCGTGCCCGAGATAAGCGAGCGTCACCGTCACCGATACGAATTTTCCAACGCGTATCGTGACCGGTTCACCGCTGCTGGCATGCGACTGAGTGGACTGTCCCCAGACGGCTCGCTAGTGGAAATAATTGAATTGCCGGATCATCCATGGTACGTCGGATGCCAGTTTCACCCCGAGCTGAAATCGCGCCCGACTCGTCCGCATCCTTTGTTTGCGGGGTTCGTTTCGGCCGCGCTCAAGGCGAAGCACGCGAGGTTGGGAACCGGCGGCGATCTGGCGTCCCACGCTCACGCGGCCGATTGAGGGTGACTGTATTCCCGGCAAATGCATTATTTCTGATTGCCGGCCCATGCGTCGCCGAAAGCGACGATCTCAATCTGCGCGTAGGAGAGCATTTGGCTCGACTCGCGGAACGAGTGCCGGGAGGGATCATCTACAAGGCCAGCTTTGATAAAGCCAATCGGTCGAACGCGAGCGCGGCTCGGGGGCCTGGTTTGCAGGAAGGGCTAGCGGCGCTCGAGCGCGTAGCACGCGCAACAGGGCTTCCCGTTCTCACCGATGTTCATCTGCCCGAACACTGCGCAATCGTCGCCGAAGTGGTAGATGTGCTGCAGATTCCCGCATTCCTCTGCCGGCAGACGGATCTTCTCGAGGCGGCTGGCGCGACAGGCAAGCCGGTGAACATCAAGAAAGGTCAATGGATGCATCCGGAAGGCATGCGGGGAGCAGTGGAAAAAGTGCGTAGGGCTCGGGAATCTGGAATGGGGAATCGGGAATCGGTGCTTAGGAATCGCGAGATCGCAGTTACCGAGCGCGGCACTTTCTACGGCTATGGCGATCTGGTCGTCGACATGCGGTCATTTATGCGCATGCGCAAGGCTTGTGAAGCTCCAGTCATTTTTGACGCGACGCACAGCGTGCAGCGCCCAGGTCAGGGTGAAGGCGGCGCGAGCGGTGGGGCTCGTGAGTTCATTCCGCCGCTCACACTTGCTGCCGTGGCCGCAGGCGCCGATGCGCTTTTTCTGGAGACGCATCCGGACCCCGCGAACGCGCCCAGCGACGGCCCTAACATGATGCCCCTGGATCGGCTGAACGATCTCGTGGAACGCGCTGTGCAGACCTGGGGCGCGATCCGCGGTTGATCGACCCCGTGTTGGCGCGCGCGATCCGCATGGTCGGACTCGATGTGGACGGTGTGCTCACCGATGGCGGTCTGTACATCGGGGATGCCGGTGGCACGCCAGTCGAGCTCAAGCGATACGACATTCAGGACGGCCTCGCGATCCGGTTCCTTCGGGATGCGGGGATTCGTGTCGTAATCATTACGGGCCGCGAGTCGGAGAGCGTCCGGATACGTGCCCGTGAGCTCGAGGTGGACGACCTCGTGCAGGATCGCCATGCTCGCAAGCTGCCGGCATTGCTCCGATTGCTTGACAGATTGAACATTTCTCCCGAAGAGACCGCGTTCATAGGCGATGATTTTCCGGACATGGGCGTCATGCGTATGGTGGCGCTTCCGGTCGCGGTTGGTAACGCGGTTCCGGAAATCCGTGCGATCTCCACTGTGAGGCTGGAGCGGGAGGGCGGCCGCGGGGCGGTGCGCGAGTTTACCGAGTTACTGCTGAAGGCTCGTGGGGAGTGGAAGGAGATCGTTGAGCGATACGTGGCGGAACGGTCCGCAGTCATGCACGGCGCGGCGCAGTGAGTGGCGCGGCGCTTGTAGAGCGCGGCCGCCGGGTGATACGCATGGAGCGTGATGCCCTCGATGAGATCGAACGCCGGCTGGGCGACGAGTTTGCGGAAGCTGTTGGTTTGCTCGCCTCATGCTCCGGACGCGTGATTGTGGCTGGAGTAGGAAAGTCCGGGCTGATCGCGCGTAAGATCGCGGCAACACTTACTTCAACTGGAACCCCTGCAGCTTTTCTCCACCCCGTGGAAAGCTTGCACGGCGATCTGGGTATGGTAGGCCCATCGGATGTCGCAATTCTGCTTTCGAAAAGCGGGGAGACCGAGGAGATGGTTCCTCTTCTGGATGAGCTCAAAAGACTTGGCGTCCGGATAATCGCGCTGACTGGTGGACGCGATTCGACTCTGGCCAAGCTGGCGGATGTGACTCTTGACACCTGGGTGCGGGAAGAGGCCTGCCCGCACGATCTCGCGCCGACGACGAGTACCACGGCTGCGCTTGCGCTTGGCGACGCACTCGCAGTGGCTCTGCTCGAAGAGAAAGGATTTCAGCGACATGACTTTGCCAGGCTACATCCGGGCGGCTCGCTCGGGCGGAGACTGCTCCGGCGCGTATCCGACATCATGGTTACCGACCGGCTTCCCACCCTTACAGCAACCGCCACGATGCGTGAGGCGATTGTCCCGTTGGCAGAGTTACGGGGCACCGTCGCGATAGTCGATGATTTGTACCACGTAGTGGGGGTGATTACGGCTGGTGACCTCAGCAGGCTCATGGAGCGAGAAGAGAACTTCTTCTCATTGCCCATCGACACGGTAATGACGGCCAACCCCAAGGTGATTCACGCAGATGACCTCGCGAGCGCCGCGGTGTACCAGATGGAGAAATACGGCATAATGGCGATTCCGGTGCTTGACTCGGAGGATCGAATGGTTGGTATGGTGCATCTCCACGATCTGATGCGGGCGAGGGTGGTATGATTGCTCGACGTATGCTACTTGTCCTCGCCCTTTGCTCTGCATTCGGCGCCTGCACTGACAGAACGGCGCCCGTGCAGGTGGGGAAGGGCGCGCTCGCCGATTCTGCTGACCAGGTTCTCTTTCATATCAAGACAGTTCTCACCGATCGCGGGCTGCTTCGCGCGGAGCTGGAGGCTGATTCCGCATTCTTCTTCGATGACAACACCCGCATTGAATTGACCAAGGTCAAGACAACGTTTTTCAAATCCACAGGCGAACGCAGCTCGGTACTGACGTCGCGCGAGGGAACGTACAATACCCGACTGCAAGAGACGGAGGCGCGAGGGGATGTTGTCGTCGTCAGCAACGAGGGTAAGAGGCTGGAAACGTCGCAGCTCAAGTACCAGCAGGCTCAGAACGAGATTTCGAGCGATAGCGCCTTCGTGTTGACTGAAGTGGGAAAGCGGTTAGCGGGAGTCGGCTTTGTGTCGGACCCTGACATGCGCAATGTCCGCGTCAAGAACGTAACAACGGGTGGTGGCACCTTCACATTGCCAGGCCAGTGATGTCGCGCTTCCTGCTCCTCCTGGCGGCGGTCGCTCCCGCGATCGCTTTGTCTGTGACCGCGCAGGAGCCGCAGGCTCCAGGTGGCCGCTGCCAGTTCCAGTTTGAGCCCCGCAATCCGGCCAGTTTACCTCGGGTGAATTCCATCCAGCAGCCAAGTGGCGCCAGGCACTCCTTCGTCGGCGGGGGGGTTCGCGGATTCTGTCCAGCGCAGAGTATCACGATCCTCGCTGACAGTGTCGAGTACTACGAGGACACGCGATTGATGTACTTGATTGGCAACGTCGAGTACGACGAGCCGCGCCTCTCCCTCGATGCACAGCGCATCACCTACTGGCAGAATGAGGAGCGCGTCCTCTCGGAGGGCAGCGTTGACGCGACATTGCCAAGCGGCACCAACCTGAAAGGGCCGAAGGTCGACTACTATCGCGCCGTACCCAGGACCCGGCCGCAAGCTCGAATGATATCCGATGGGCGTCCAACGATCCGCATTATCGAGCGGGATTCCCTTGGCAGCGCTTCGGACCCGGTCATCGTGATCGCCAACACGGTCGTTATGCTGGCTGACAGCCTGGTGTATGCATCCGGGCGGGTTGAGTTGACGCGGCCGGATGTCATCGCGCTTGCGGACTCTGCCACGCTCGACAATGGCAGGCAGAGCGCGCGACTGATGCGCAAGCCGGTTATTGAAGGACGGGGAGAGCGGCCCTTCAAACTCTTCGGGACGGTGATAGACATTTTTGCGCGCAACCGGAAGCTGGAGTTTGCGATCGCCCGAGGGGAGGGGAAAGCCATAAGCGAGGATGTGACTCTTACCGCCGACACACTCGATTTCCGGTTGGTGGACAGCAAGCTGCATCGCGCCTACGCGTGGGGGAAGTCGCGCGCGAGGGCCATGTCACCACAGTACGACATCGTGGCTGACTCTCTCGATGTCCGGATGCCTGCCCAGAAAGTCAGCGAGGTGTACGCGGTGCGCGACGCCTTCGCCCAGAGCACACCGGACTCGCTCAGGGTGCAGACTGTGGAGAAGGACTGGCTTCGCGGCGATACCATACTTGCGCTGTTCGATACGGCTGCGACGGCTGACACCACTTCACGTGCCCAGATCAGGCAGCTGGTCGCGCTGGGCCACGCACGGTCGCTGTACCAATTGGCACCGCGTGACACCGCGCTCAACCGGCCAGCGATCAACTACGTTATCGGTCGGGACATCTCATTGGCGTTTCAGAATCGCGAGGTGCAAACTGTCACCATCACCGAGCAGGCGCATGGCGTCTATCTCGAACCGATAGTATCAACGGTTCGAGAGGGGGAACCAAACCGTCCTCGGCCGCCAACCCAGCCTGCGCCTGCAACGGCTCGTCCTCCGGAGAGCAGGTCTCCATGAGGAGCGACGATCTTCCGATGGAATTGCAGCAGCTTATTGACCACCTGGCACAGGGTGACCGGTCAACGGCGCGCGGTCTTGAGGCACTTGTACTTGCGGCGCGACCCGACGGGACAGCCGACTTCAACAGCGTCGCCATTCGGTACCGCGACGACTACCTTGCCGTCATCCGTGAGGAGGGGCGTGACGCTGAGCGCGAGGCTGGAAGGCTCGGTCTCGATGAGGTGCGAGCTCACCTCGCCGCGTCCGTACTGCCGCGCCTCGCCAGCGATGGCGTGATTGTCCTTCCGCACACCGGACTGGCTGCACCGGACGCTACAATCGCGATTGCACAGCGGTATTGGACCGAAATGGCTCCCTTCCGGAGCGAAGTCGCGCACATACTCCGCCATACAAGTGAGCACCCCGCAATGGCCGCGGGCCGGTATACGAAGTCAGTACCGGTAGTCCGTGCAGAAGCTGCCGCCAGCGTGCTGGCGGCTGAGGGCCTCGTGAAAACGTACCGACGGCGGCGTGTGGTAAACGATGTGGCTCTCAAGCTCCGTCAGGGCGAAATAGTCGGACTTCTCGGACCCAATGGCGCGGGAAAAACGACTACGTTCTATATGATCGTGGGGCTGATACAGCCGCTTCAGGGCAAGATTCTGTTTGACGGCAAGGACATCACCGAGATGCCGATGTTCCAGCGAGCGCGGCAAGGAATCGGATATCTCTCGCAGGAGCCATCGATCTTTAGGAAGCTGACCGTCGAGGAGAATATCCTCGCAATACTCGAGACGCTCCACCTCTCAAAGGAGGAACGTCGCAAGCGGCTCGAGAATCTGCTGGACGAGCTGAGCATCAAGCATCTCAGGCGCAGCAAGGCGTACGCGCTCTCCGGCGGTGAGCGTCGCCGTCTGGAGATCACACGAGCGCTTGTGACGCAGCCCAAATTCATGATGTTGGACGAGCCATTCGCCGGCGTCGATCCGATCGCGGTGCATGACATTCAATCCATTGTTTCCGGGTTACGGCACCGCGGTATCGGCGTCCTGATAAGCGACCACAACGTCGAGCAGACTCTCGACATCGTGGACCGCGCATACATCATGTTCGATGGCCAGGTGAAAGTCTCCGGCTCCGTTCGGGAGCTGGTGTTCGACGATACAGTCGCGAAAATTTATCTGGGCCCGACACTAACCTCACGGCTACGCGCGCGTTTTTCCGCATCGGAGCAGGGAGACATCGCCTCATGAAAGCAGGGATGCACCAGAGTACGCAACTTCGGCAGGAAATGAAGATCAATCCTCGCCTGTACCAGGCGATGGATCTGCTCTACATGCCCCTTCTCGACCTGCAGCAGCATCTGAAACAGGAGCTGCTGACCAATCCGTTTCTCGACATGGTGGAGCAGGAAGATGAGGAGGAGGAGGGAGAGGAGGTTGCGGAGCAGGAAGAGCAGGCTGATCCCGCGCCCGAAGAAAAACCTGCGGCGGATGAGATTGACTGGGAAGAGATTCTTCTCAATGGATTCGATGCGGGCGGGCGGCACGAGGAACACGAGGAGAAAGAATACTTCGAACCAGTCACGGTAGACACGCGCGAACTGAGCGATCATCTCCGGGATCAGGTGGCACTCCTCGAACTCTCCGAGCGAGAGAAGCTTCTGGCGGACGAGTTCATCGGCAATATCAATGACGATGGGTATCTCGGATGTACGGTCGGAGAAATCGTGGTTGGCATCAACGAAATGATCGAGAAGGCCGCCGAGGAATCGGGACGTGACCCAACCCGGGCGCAGCTCTTCGGCATCGAAGAAGGCGAGGCGATGCTTCTTACGATACAGAACCTGGATCCTCCAGGCGTTGCCGCGCGCGATTTACGTGAGTGTCTAATGCTGCAGCTTCGCGAAGCCGGCCTCCAGCAATCGGTTCCGTACCGCTTGATTCACGACTGCTTCGACGAGCTGATCAATCACAGGTGGAGCGAGATTTCGAAGCGGTTCTCAATCAGTCCCCACGATGTGCAAAGGGCGGCTGATGAGATAGCGAAGCTCGATCCCAAGCCTGGTCTCGTTTATAGCGGCGCCAGCGACAACTATATCATTCCGGATCTTGTCGTCGACAAGATAGACGGCCGATATCACGTATTTCTCAACGATGCGAATTTGCCGAGGCTCAAGCTGAGCAAGGCTTACCAGGAAATCGCGCGGGACAAGAAAAAATTCGATGGGGAGAACAAGGAATTCATCTCGAACAAACTGAACTCCGCGAACTGGATGATTCAGGCTATCGAGCAACGGCGTCAGACAATGCTCAAGGTGATGAATTTCATCGTTGACAGGCAGCGGGAGTTCTTCGAACGCGGGGTACAGTTCCTCAAGCCGCTTACGTTGCGCGAGGTGGCCGAAGTCATCAACATGCACGAGTCCACTGTCAGCCGGGTGACGAACGAAAAGTACGTTCAGACTCCCCGCGGCGTTTTGCCGCTCAAGTTCTTTTTCTCGTCCGGCTTGTCGACCACGGGTGGAGAGGATGTGTCGGCGCGCGGTATCAAGGCTCAAATCGAAAAGCTCGTCTCGGAGGAGGATTCCAAGCATCCGCTCACGGATCAGGCGATTGTGAACATTCTCAAAGAGACCGGAGTGCAGATCGCGCGGCGCACCGTCGCGAAGTATCGCGACCAGCTGGGAGTGCTTTCGGCGCGGATGCGAAAGCGGGTGTGAGTGTGGCCGCCGGCCGTCCGGTGTCGCTGGCTGCGGAAGGCAAGCAGCGCAGCCGGCATGATCTGACAGCTACGGCTTCGGAGCCGGTGGTAGTAAGCGTGCTTGTGCCCGCAAGGAACGAGGCTGAAAATCTTCCGCTTTTCATGGAAATGGCGGAAGCCGCGCTATCGCACGGTCCGGTGAATTACGAGATCATCGTTATCGATGACGGATCGGACGATGAAACGTGGAGCATTCTCCAGACGCTCATGGAGAGGTATCCCCGCCTCCGCGCCATTCGGCATCGCGGTCAACGCGGGATCGCCGACGCGCTTCGCAACGGGTACCTCCATTCGCGCGGCGGCGTGCTTGTCTTCTATCCCGCGGATCTGCAGTTCCGTCCAGAGGACATTCCACGTCTCGTTGCACCCATCCTCGCGGGCGAGTCGGACATGGTAACCGGCTTCAAGCAGGGGAAGTACGACAAGGCTCTTGTCTCGGGCATTTACAACCGAATGAGTCGCACGCTGTTCAACGTGCCGGTAAAGGATCTCAATTCCGTAAAGGCATACCGCCGCGAAATTATGGAGGTTCTACCAGTCCGGCCGGACTGGCACCGCTACATGATTGTGGTGGCAGCGGCGGAAGGCTTCACGGTATCGGAGATCCCGATTCCGCTATATCCTCGTCACGCCGGCCGCTCGAAGTTCGGAATCGGACGCATACCGATTGGCGCGCTGGACATGTTATCGGTCTGGTTCGAGCTCAAGTTCGGCAGAAAGCCGCTGCTGTTGTTCGGACTGCTGGGCGCAGCACTTTTCCTTCTGGGATTTCTGACGGGACTGGTGGCAATTGTTTGGCGAATCGTTGCCGGTGTTGGTTTTCGGCCACTGCTGAACCTGATCGAGGTCTGCCTGATCGTTGGAAGCGTGTTGTTCGTGGGCGGCTTTCTGGGCGAAATGATAGCCGTGCAGCGGGCAGAAATGCGGGAGATGCGAAGGAGGGTCGAGGAGGAGATGCGTGGGATGCGGGGGCGCTTCCAGGACAAGGATCAGACAGACGCTTAGCCGTCTCTGGCCAACCTTATTCCGTAGCGGCCAAGGAAAAGCGCCAGCTCCTCGGTGAGCGGCGAACCCGCGGCGCTGCGTGTCCTCCCGCCAAGATCCAGCCAATGAGTTCTGGTCGCGCGGTACCGTTCGCGGACGGATTCCGTCAAGGCCACTTCCGTGAGAACTGTGTCACCCGCTACCGTGCCAAGCTCCGGCTCCTGTGCCGCGCGAAGCCAGAGCAGCCTCCAGTCTGATCCATTGCGGCGATACACGCGATAAGGCGGTGCGTCAGTGATTTGCACCTTGTCGAAGGTCACGAAACGGTCGAATTCGGCGATCATCTCCGCGACAATCTCCTGACGACGAGCGTCACTTGGTTTGCGAGGAAAATCCGGGGCACTCCTGATCACTTTCGCGGGTGAACCCACTGCGAGGCTACCCGGCGGGATGTTTCCAGCTACGAGCGAATCGGCGCCGATGACGCTTCCGTCGCCGATGATAGTGCCCGGCATGACGAAGACACGCCATGGAAGCCAAACGCTGTTGCCCAGGGTGACTGGCTCATAAGTCACCGGATAACCATCCAGGATATTCAGCCACGATCCATGAGTAAATATCAGGCAGTGACCGCCTATGCCAGTGTCGTCTCCGATAACAACCGGCTTTGTGGGATTGATATACGTCATCTGCAGGACAATCGTGCGACTACCGAGCGAGAATCTTGATTCCGGTAACTGCGGACCCCCTACGAATACCTGTTCGCGAATCTTCGCGTCTTCACCGATCTCGATCACATTGCAGGAGACATAGCTCGATGTGCCGATACTCGAATGGCGTCCGATCGTGATGCGGCGGCCCTGGACGACAGCAAGCAAGCCGATTTCGACGTTGTCGGCGATCTCGACCGATTCACCCACTATCACCCCCCCAAAGCTAAACTTCACCCGGTCGCCGATCTTGTAGCCTAGGAAGGTGCGATATGCCCATATCTTGATGGGGCTCGGAAGCCAGCCAAAGAGCAGCAAGTGCCGAAAAGGAATGCGTGCCTTGGGGAGAAGCGGCTGTGTCACGCGGGTCCGTTGAAGGTTGACGCTGGATATTTGACCTCATCTACTAGGGCCATCAACCCAGCACTCACGTACAGCTCCATGCTATCGACATGGCGTTGAAGATAGCCGAACTTCACCAGCATCACCCAGTCTGCAAACGATCACGGGGGTGAATTGTGAACTCGAGCGCGGCCCGGTAAAATATTCCCGAAACTACTCGGCGTCGATGTTCTCGCCTTTCGCATGCTGACTGTGCGTCGCATTCCCGAGCGACAGTCGCTTCCCGGACGAAGGCCGGCCCACTTTTTACATGGTAGCTTCGTGAAGCGCTCGTGATTCAGTCCGGTCTTCCCAACGGCACAACTTTATCGGCTTCCGAACAGCACGGCCTGGATCTTCTGGTCGATCTGGCGCGCGTTGTTCAGGTAATGCGGCCATCCTCCAATGTGGTGAAATTGGAGGTGACGGGAGCGCGGAAGCGGGCCGTCTCAGTGGGCGAGTGCGTGGCACGCGGATGGTTCATCGAGGCTGCGGACGGCGTGGTTAGAATCGACCGCAACGCGCTGGATGTCGTATGTGATATTGCCGGCGCCTCAAAGGAGCAGGCATCCACGAAGCGCGATCGCTTCGGACGCATACCCTCCATGCAGAGCCCGCTCGCGGCTACCGGGAAAGAGCGCCAGGCAGTCATTTCGCGCGCTGCCATGCGGCTTCGCTACGCCGTCATTGAGTCAGCTGGCGACCGGCCTGTGCGTTTTGTCGCGCCATGGCCCAATGGCCATCGCTGGGCGGCGGCGGTAACTCACGATCTCGACGTTGTATCCTACTGGCCTCTTTTTTCCGCTCTTCGGGTGGCAGAACTGGCCCGAAAGCGCGAGCTGGCTCGGGCGACACGCGTCCTCGCTGCCGCCTGCAACGCCATTGGAGGTTCACCCGTTCGAGAGGGCGTGCAGTTCATTCTGCGCGAAGAACAAAAGCACGGAGTCCGATCGACCTGGTTCGTGCTATGTGGTACGCCCTCCTTTTCCTCCTGGCGGCAAGGAGACCTGACATACCTGCCGGAAAGCGCGCAAGCGCGTGAGATATTCGCCGATATCGGATTGCACGATGGAGAGATTGGCCTGCACGGTAGTTTTGAAACGCTCAACCGAGGCGATGCGTTCGTTGAACAGCGCGGACGTCTGGCCAACTTGGCGCACGGGCCCATAGCGGGCGTTCGCCAGCACTTCCTTCGTCTCCATCCCGCGACCACACCCACTCACATGGCAGCGGCCGGATTCGCATATGATTCCAGTCAGGGATTCCCGGACCGTAACGGATTCCGTTTGGGCGTCGCGGACGTGGTACCTACCTGGAATGCCAGCGACCAGCGAGCCACCGGATTCGACGAGATACCGTTTTGCTGGATGGATCGCTCGCTCAGTAAATATGGCGGCATAGAAGATCCGGCCGAGTGGATCGATGACGCTGAGGCTTTGGCCGCGGAGTGCCGGAGAGTGGAAGGTCTATGGGTCGGCGTATGGCATCCGAATCTGGTGCCCGCACTCGGCTTCCCAGGCGCTCCCGAAGCTTTCAGTGCGCTGCTGAGCTCACTATCGGAGGGAAGCCCGTACTTCGGCACTCTTGCGGATATTCTAGCCTGGAGATCTTCGCGGCGTAGCGTGCGGGTGAGATCTGTAGGTGCCGATGACGTCATAGAAGCGGAGCTTCCGGTTGCTACGCCGCACGAAGTGGTTCTCGAGGACGGTAACGGCGTAGCATGCCCAACACGATGGCTGTGACGAAAGGGATCAGGATTATCGGAGCCTGCGCCACGTGAGAGTCTTGTTTCTGGCGCACTCATTTCCCCGGTTCCCGACTGACCCTGTCGGTTCATTTGTGCTAAGGCTCGCCGTGGCTCTGCGAGATGAAGATGTACAAGTCAGAGTGATCGCTCCAGGAGGCGCTGGTCTACCTCATCATGAAACTCTCGATGGCGTCGACGTCGAGCGTTATCGCTACGCACCGAGAGCGCACGAAACTTTGGCGTACACCGGAACGATGCATTCGCAGGTGCGAGAATCATGGGGAGCGCGCCTGGCACTCGCTGGGCTCGTCGGTGCAGGTCTTGTTCGCGCAACTCAAGTTCGGCGAGCCTTTCACCCGGCTGTAATACACGCTCATTGGTGGTTTCCCGGTGGTCTTGTCGGGCGCCTGCTTAGCCAGGCTGGCAACACCCCTCTCGTCACAACTTTGCACGGGTCGGACCTTCGCCTGGCTCAAGAATCACCGGCTGCGGCAAAGCTGTTTCGTTATGTGACGCGAGGCTCCTCGGCGCTAACGGCGGTTTCGAAGTGGCTGGCTCGAGAGGCTGAGGCTCTAGCGCCAGGCAGCGCTCCGATCGTAGCCCCGATGCCTGTCGTACCCGCCATCTTCCGGCCTCGGGGAAACCGGTCGACTAACCGGCTCCTCTTCGTTGGAAAGCTGAATGCGCAGAAAGGCAGCGAACAGTTGCTGCGGGCGTTCGCACTAATGAGAACGTCCGCCACTCTGGACATTGTTGTCGGTGTAGGTAGCGATGAGAAAGACGCGCGGGGGCTTGCTGACGTCCTTGGCATATCCAATCGGTTAACGTGGCACCCCTTGCTGGAGCAGGAGCAGCTTGCTCATCTGTATGCAGAAGTTTCGGCGCTAGTCGTTCCCGCTATCGATGAAGGGCTGGGATTAACTGCCATAGAGGCGCTGCTTAGCGAGACTCCGGTGGTGGCTTTCGCCTCCGGTGGCTTGACGGACATGGTCCTGCATGAGCAGACCGGTTTACTCGTTCCACCCGGCGATCATGTCGCACTCGCGCGTGCCCTGGATGCGCTGCTGGCTCGCGATGACCGCGGAGCAGCGCTCGGACGAGCCGGGCGCGCATTCGCGCTGGAAACCTTTGGGCCAGCCGCGGCGGCTCGCAAGTACGCTGACCTCTATCGCACCGTCGTTGGGTCTCGCGCTTCGTAGGCGGTTGCTGTTTGCGGCGCAACTCGCCTTTGTCGCTGCCATCCTCTGGTACGCGACGCGCTCCATCGCGAGCCAGTGGGTCAGCGTCCGTGCGACAGTCAGCGGCATGGACATAGGCTGGGGATATCTGCTCGTCTCGTCGCTGCTGGTGCTCCTGGCGTACGCTATTCTGATAGGAACCTGGCGGCTAATGCTTCGGGCCTGGCAAGAGCACTTGAATCCGATGGATGCCGCGCACATTTGGTTTGTGTCGAACCTTGGCAAGTATGTGCCCGGGAAGGTTTGGCAGATTGCGGCCATGGCGGCCATGGCACAGCAACGGGGCGTGTCGCCCATAGCGGCGACGGGATCATCCGTCGTTGTGAATCTGACGAACATAGTCTCCGGCTTCATCCTCGTATTGGTTACAGGCGCATCAGTGCTCAGCCTGTCTACCCGCTCGGGTCCCTGGCTCGCTGTCGCGATCACGCTGATACTGCTCGCGGCCCTCCTTGCCCTCCCCATTTTGCTTCCGTACCTGGCAAGCCTGATACGAAGAGTGTCGGGGCGGGAACTCAGCATACCGGACATTCCCGCTCGCGCCGTGTGGCTTTCAGCTCTAGGCACGGCACTGGCGTGGATCCTTTATGGCATCGCGTTCCAGTTGCTTGCCGCGAGCCTGGGCTTGTCGGACGCTAGCGCTACGAGAGGGTACATCGCAGTTTACACGAGTTCATATCTCGTTGGTTATCTCACGTTGATCGCTCCAGGCGGGATTGGAGTGCGCGAGACAATGCTCGTCGCCGGCCTCTCGACTCTCGGGCTCGCAAGTGAGCCGAACGCATGGGTACTCGCGGTCGTCTCCCGACTCTGGTTGACGGTCCTCGAGATCGTCCCTGGATTACTTTTTCTGAGTCGCAAAACAATCCGCGGTCGACCTGACAACACGAGCCACAATGCCAGCTTCTAATTCCACTTCTGCGGCGCCACCGGCGCCGCGCTTCGCGTTTGGCTGGGCCGCACTTGTGTACGCCATTGCGACGCTCGCCCTTTGCTACCCCGCGTTGGCTGGCGGTTTTCTCGTGACGACGGTGAGCGATCAGTACATCGGTGGCTTTCCAGTCAGGGAATTTGGCGCGTCCGTCCTGAGCAATACTGGCGGGTTCGCACTCTGGAACCCTTACATATTCGGGGGCATGCCGTACGTAGCCGGCATGCACGGCGACATTTTCTATCCCACGTTTCTACTTCGGGCGATCATGCCGGTCGATGATGCCATGACGTGGTCGTTCATTATTCACTTTTTCTTCGCCGGCCTCCTTACCTTCGGATTTCTGCGTGCCTGCGGCCTTGCTTTCCTCCCCGCCTTGTTTGGAGGGCTTGCGTACATGATGGGTGGCCCCATCGCTTCGTACGTATCTCCGGGACACGACGGCAAATTGTATGTCAGCACCCTGTACCCGCTGGCGCTCTGGTTGCTTTGGTCCGGGATTCGTGAAGGCCGCAGATGGGTTTGGGGTGCGCTCGCGCTCGTAGCCGGACTCGCGGTACTGAGCCCGCATCCGCAACTCCTGCAGTACATGCTTCTGAGTTGCGGTGCGTTCGCTCTCTTTCTCGCCTTTACGGACAGCGGAGCAGGGAAGCTCCCGACACGTGTCGCCGTTCAACGCCTGGCATTCGCCTTCGGAGCCCTTATCCTCGGCGGGTTCATCGGAGCCATTCAGTACAATCCGGTGCGCGAATACGTCGCGTGGTCTCCGCGCGCCGGTGGTATGCGAAGCTATGAGGTTGCGACGTCGTACGCGCTCAATCCCGAGGAGATGCTCGGCTTCGTAATTCCCGAGTTCAACGGCATCCTGGAGAATTATTGGGGGCGGAACGGCATTCACCTTCACAGTGACTACCTCGGCGTAGCTGTGCTGGTGCTCGTCGGCCTCGCCTTCGCCAGAAACCTGTCGCAAGTGCGCAAGCGCTTCATGTGGTTTTGGGCGATTACCGCCGTTGTAGGAATTCTGTGGTCGCTCGGAGGCGCCACGCCATTCTATCGTCTCGTCTACGCAATCGTCCCCGGAACAAAGTTTTTTCGAGCACCCGGGACGTTCTTTTTCGTGGCGTGGCTCGCCCTAAGCACACTTGCCGCGCTGGGTGCGGATCGCGCGCTGAGACGCGACTTCACTCGCCGGTATCTTTTCGGATGGGGTATCGCTGGCGGCCTCATGCTTGTCCTCGCCCTCACCGGAGCGCTTGTCAGCCTTGGGACGAGTGTGGCGCTTCCCCAGCGGTTTGATGCGGTTATTGCGAACGCCGGCAACATCACACCGGGTGCCTTGCGGTCACTCGCTTTCCTAATGGTGACGCTGGCAGTTCTCGAGGCTACTCGACTTGGGAAAATCCCCACTCGCGCGGCCGGCTGGACTCTGGTCGCCGTAATCGCGGTCGATCTGTGGAGTATCGAACGCCTCTACTGGCGCTTCTCGCGGCCCGCCGCTGAACTCTACGCGACCGACCCGGCGATCGATTACATAAAGAAGCAGGATCAGCCAGGGAGGGTTCTGGCCCTCGGTTTCGGACAGACGGAAGGATATCATGACCCGTTTCTGGGCGGCGACGCCCTAATGGTTCACGATGTTCGTCAAGTTCTCGGATACCATGGCAACGAGCTTGGCCGATTTCAGCGTCTAACCGCCAAGAATGAGGCTAGTGAGGAGCAACTCCAGCGCCTGCTCGGAAACCCGAACTTCTGGAAGCTCACCAACATGCGTTATCTGCTCACAAACCTTCCGGAGCAGGTTTTTCCGGGATTCACCAAGGTTATTGGGCCGATAAAGAACGCCGCTGGGAGCACGACTTACCTCTACACGGTGCCTGGCGACAACCCCGCCGCCTGGGTTACGCCCGTGATCATAGAAGTGCCTGACGACGACGCATTTGCGGCGGTATTGGACCCGCGGTTCGACGCCCGTCAGGCGGCCCTGTTTGACACTTCGGCCGGCGTGACCGGAAAACAACTGCAAGCCCTCCCCGCGCCATTGAGCCTAAGGGCGCAAATCACCCGGTACGATCCGGGGCACATTACCGTGAACCTCAGTGAGCCAGCTCCAGAAGGCTCCGCTCTTGTAGTGTCCGAGAACTACTATCCCGGCTGGCAGGCGAAAGTTGACGGGAAACCCGCAGTCACTGGCCGAGCCGACTTCACCTTGATAGGCGTAGCTCTTCCGACCGGTGCGCGTAGTGTGGATCTGACCTTTGAGAGCCGCCCATATGAAGTGGGAAAAGCGATTACCCTGATAGCGATCGTGATATCTCTGGCCCTGATCGCTGTTGGGGTATTCCTGGAGAGACGGCGGCGTGGCTGAACGAGCGCTCGTAATTGTGCCGACCTACAACGAACGAGATAATGTGGTCAGGCTCGTCGAACAGGTTTTGGCCCAGGATGAGCGGATCGATATGCTCATCGTAGATGACGGTTCTCCAGACGGCACTGGCGCAATCGCAGACGAGGTAGCGGAGCAGAACTCGCGCGTCCACGTTCTCCACAGGCCTCAAAAGATGGGGCTCGGCACGGCGTATCTCACTGGATTCAAGTGGGCACTCGAGCGCCAGTATGAGTTCATATTGGAGATGGACGCGGACTTCTCGCACGATCCCGCGCACTTGCCTCAGTTCTTTGACGCGGCAACCAACGCAGATTTGGTGCTCGGCTCGAGGTACCGAGAAGGGAAGGTAACGGTCGTCAACTGGCCGATGACGCGCCTGTTTCTCAGCTACATGGCAAACATATACGCCCGAGCAGTTACAGGACTTCCGCTGTACGACGGCACCGGAGGTTTCAAATGCTTTCGCCGGAAAGTGCTTGAGGCGATCGATCTAAATGCTGTAAAATCCAACGGTTATGCATTTCAGATCGAAATGAGCTTTAGGGCGTGGCACAAGGGCTTTCGACTCGTGGAAATTCCCATCGTCTTTGTCGACCGGACTGAGGGACAAAGCAAAATGTCCAACAAGATCATTCGCGAGGCCGTGTGGATGGTCTGGCGCCTGAGGTGGTGGGCAATCTCCGGGCAGGTCTGACTTGGTTTCCTACAGCCGGCAATTCTTCAAGCTCACCGGTTCGGGAAACGACTTCGTCTTCTTTGACGCGAGGTGCGACCCACCAGGACCGCTGACCAATCCGGACGTGATAGCGCGTTTGTGCGCTCGGGGAACCGGAATTGGTGCTGACGGGATCGTATTTCTTACCAACTCGGACAGCGCCGACTTCCGGATGATTTACTACAACTCCGACGGATCCGAAGCGGCCCTGTGCGGCAACGCGGCCCTCTGCGCAGCTCGGCTTGCGTTCGAGCTGAAACTGGTGGCTACGGAAGACTTTCGGTTTGAAACAGGGTCTGGAATTGTCGACGCTAGCGTGCGGGCTGGCCTGCCGGAAATCTCGTTGACGCCAGTGTCAGAATTGAGGACTGAACTTGTTGGTATCTCATTACTTGAAGGGGAAAAACGGATCGGCTTCGCCCGTGTAGGGGTACCGCATTTCGTCGTACAGTGTGACGACGTGGCTAACGTCGATATCCTGAAGCGAGGCAGGGAACTTCGCTGGGACCCGTCTATTCCTGATGGCGCGAACGTGAATTTCGTGTCCGGGGGACCCGGACGGTGGTTTGTCAGAACGTATGAGCGGGGCGTCGAGGGAGAAACGTTGGCTTGCGGCACGGGCACAGTGGCGTGCATGGCACTGATCAGGGCCTGGAAGCTTGGCGAATCGCCGGGCAAATTTCGCGCAACTTCTGGCAGTGACTTGGTAGTTACCTTGGACGGAGACAGACCCAGGTTGAAGGGCGAAGGTCGAATAGTTTTTCGGGGCGACTTTGCAGAGTTCTGAAGAGCCTCACCAAAATTCAAGTCGCCCGATGTGTGTAAGTGGGTAAGTCGTTGACTGACGGCTACTTGCATACTCGATATCAGAATGCTCTAACAGTTCTCCACACTGATCCACCCTACTTGGTTTACATAATATATCTTATACGCACTATTTCCATCCGAGGCTGCCGACTGCCTTATCGTCCCCAGCGTGCAAGTAGCCGTCAGCCATGATGAGATGATCGTCAGCGCGGCAGCCACCGTCTTTACTTGCAATCCCGGCTGCTGGCGTATCGCACAGCTGTCAGCTTCGCCACGGCTTCGTTGCGGAATCCGTAGGAAAGGTACGGGTGGTCAGGTTGGTCGAGACTTGGAAGGCCTGGCAAGCCCGATTGCTACCTTCTCGGCTCATACCGCATCGCCACCGCCCCCGAGCCGAACTCCAGCCGACTCACGAGCTTCAAGTCGACATGCTTCGATAGCCCAGCGAACAACGTCGGCCCATGGCCCGCTAGCCTGGGCTGCACCCCGCCGGCGCCGGCCGCCGCCACCCTGCCTCCATCATTTCGTAGGTCACCCGGCCAAAGAGGAGGGCATCGGCTTGGTCGAGGTTCTCGACCGCGTGACGATGCAAGTCTTCGTCCGCCAACATTGCACGATGATCGCAGCACCGTCCAATGTGACGTTGATGGAATACCGAAGGGGTCGCATTACGTAAGAGTACCGCCGATGGTGTAGCGTAGCAAACTACGCCCTTCACCCCCGGCGCCCTCCGCTTTCTCGATGCTCGTTGCTGTATAACGAGGCTGTAGAAAAACCTCGTGTGAATGTTGCGGTACATGGTCGTGCATGGCAAATCGTCCCGCCTCTCGCCGAGGACTGCGCATGGCCCGCTATAAGTACATCGATACCAATCCGCGTTTTCTAGCGGTCGATCTGGCAAAGCAGCTTCTGCCCGAGTTCAACGCCCCAGCTGAGCTGCGAACGAGCCAAACAAGATGCGCGTGGCGGAGCTACGCGCAATTCCGAGAATCGTTCGTCAGCTCCAGCGCTCGTTGAGGTTGTAGGAAAAGGTGGCACGATGCCGAAATGAGCGCCAGCGATTTGTCGTTCAGGTGCGTAGTGGGGGCAGC
>JACDCM010000225.1 GCA_013817545.1 Gemmatimonadaceae bacterium
ACGCCGACGCTTGTTCGCAAGCCCGTCAGCGAAACGCTACAAGGTCTTGGAAACGATCGCGATGGTATCGGCGGCGAGTTCCCACAGAGCTAATCTCCGATAGTTAGCGTTCCACTCAATGCCCCCCCTGTCTTCAATGAGGGGGGCATTGTGTTTCCATCCGGCCCGCGCAGCAATTCTGGCGAGTTGGCACGTTGACGTTGTCATGTTATGGTGCCACATGGCGAGCTACTGTCGGTTTCCCCCAACAAGGCAGACTTCGAGCGTTGCATAGTCAATCGTGACTTCCGCAAGTCGAGATTATGGGGTCTACGGTTTACGGGTAAGATCGGATATCGACCTCCCGGGCTGGCCGATTGTAATGATGGATGAGCCTGACGTGGTCATTCGGCAGGAGCCCTGGTCGGTCGTCGATGTGGAGGGCGAACCATACTCGGCTCGGTCAGTAGTCGAGGCGGGGGGGCTCAAGCTCCTGGTGCATGGAGTGGGCTCTTATTCCGCGGACCACGGCTCTCTTATCCGTGTACAGCCGGCTCCAGGCGCCAAGGCCGAGGATCTCCGTTTGTATTTGATGGGAGCCTTGATGGGGGTGATTCTGCATCAGCGGGGTGTTTTTCCCTTGCATGCGAGCTGTGTTGCTCTGAACGGTTTCGGCGTCGCCTTTGCGGGACGATCCGGTGCAGGCAAGTCAACGCTGGTGGCTGCGTTGGTTCACCGTGGTGCCGCTTTCGTCACTGACGACATTTCCGTGATGACGCAGTCCGGAGGTGGCATAAGCGTGTGGCCGGGTGCGGCGCGCGTGAAGCTCGACGAGAGCGCACTTGCTCGTCTCCCAGGCTCGGCCTCTGATCTGGAGCCAGCGGGCGGGACGCGCGGCAAATATCACCTGCCCATGGACTCATCCTCCGAGTGGATGACACCGGTTCCGCTCGGGAGAGTTTACCTCATAACGGATGGTGAGGGGCCGCCACGACTTGAACAATTAACTGGTCTGGAAGCTATTTCCGCGCTAGTGGATGAGACCTATTTTTTAGCGTACGCCGGCGCGCTGGGACTCGCCTCGCAGGTTTTTCGTTTGGCTGCGACCGTGGCGCGCATTGTGCCTGTGTTCCGATTGGTCAGGCCCCATGGTCTTGAACATTTGCCCGCCGTTGTGGAGCTAATCGAACGCAATGCGAGCCTTCCGCGAGGCTAACCTCCGTAAGACAAACGTCGGTTAGAGGAGAGTATCATTGAATCACAATGCTCCAATCGGACCGGAGACCGTTGTTGCCCGCAACGAGGAGCCCGTAGCGGTGGAGGTCGATCGGACCGTTGTCATGATGAGCGTCGACCAGGGCATGTACTTCGGTCTCGAAGGTACGGGGCCCAGGATTTGGGCCCTGCTCGAACAGCCACGTTCCGTGCAGCAACTGTGCGACGAGTTGTTAAAGGAGTTCGACATAGATGCGGAGGCTTGCAGAATAGAGGTCTGCAGTTTTCTGGAGGAGCTCAGACGTGCGCAGCTGGTTCGGGTCCATGACAAAGCGGCTAGTTCAGTTCATACGGCTTCCGGCTCCTGAGCGCTGGGATTTGTTGGAGGCAGTGGCGCTGTGCACGTTAGCTAGCGTGCTACTTCGCGTCCTGCGCTTCCGCCAACTCGCTCCTCGCCTTGGGCGGCATATGGCTGAAAGCCCGGGACAGCATGATTCGGCCGCCCTCAAACAGGCCGCCCGGGTCCACCGAGCCATTGCAACGGCAGCCCGCCATTTGCCCTGGAAGCCGGTCTGCCTGCCCCAAGCCGTTACCGCTCAGTGGATGCTGCGCCGGCGCGGGATTCCGAGCACCCTCTACCTCGGAACCGATCCCGCACGCGGTTATGACGCCCATGCCTGGGTCCGGGCCGGCTCCGTCATTGTAACGGGCGGTCCCGGGCAGGAGCGCTTCGCCATCGTCTCGTCGTTCGCCTGAGGGCGAAAGCGCGATCCAGGGCCCAAAATATGAGTGCCATCTGCGCGGTATTTCGCCGCGACGGCGCGCCTGTTCTTGCGGCTCAGATAACTACGCTCCTAAATGCACTTGCGGAATACGGTGCGGAAGCGGGTAGCTGGGTCCCGGAAACGGCGGCGGCCCCTGTCGCGCTGGGGTGCCGTCCATGGCGGGTTACGCCTGAGGACGCATGGTATCACCCACCAATCCACTCCGCTGACGGGAGTCTCGTGCTTGTGGCAGATGCACGCATCGACAACCGCTTGGAGCTCGCATCAACGCTGGGCATTTCCGCCGGAGAGGCGCGTGAACTTCCTGATGCGGCATTCATACTCGCTGCCTATCAAGCCTGGGAGCAGGATTGTCCTCGCCACCTGCTGGGCGACTTTGCGTTCGCCCTGTGGGACAATCGCCGTCGATCGCTCTTCTGCGCCCGCGATGGTGTGGGACAGCGCGTGCTTTTCTACCAGAGCTCTCCGCAGCGTCTCACACTGGCTACGTCGGCGCAAGCGGTGGCGGCGCTCGGCGATGCGCCTCCGCGGCTCAACGAGCAGAAAGTCGCCGACTTTCTCGTCCTGCTGCAGAACGCAGAGAGCACCTTCTTCGAGGGAGTCCTCCGTTTGCTTCCAGGACACTCGCTTACCGCGAGCGGACACGATATTCGAATCGCGCGGTTCTGGTCGCCGGAGGTGAAACGAAGCATTGTCCTCGGCTCTGACCGGGAATACGTGGAAGGCTTCCTGGAGGTATTCGGCGAGGCTGTCCGCGCGCGATTGCGTTGCGACACGCCTGTCGGCATCATGGTAAGCGGTGGGCTGGATTCTTCATCGGTCGCCGCTGTGGCAGCCGAGCAGATGCGCGAGCAAGGAGCTCGATTGCGAGCTTTTCACGCGGCCCCTCGCGCCGGCTCTCAGGGCGCGGTGCGACGAGAGATGGTGGCTGACGAATCCGCGGACGTCGAAGCACTCGCTCGCATGCATCCCAATATTGATTTACGGATTCAAAGGAACGGGCGAACCCCGTTCGACGAGATCAACACGTCTTTTTCAATGACCGGGGCTCCGGCTCGCAATCCGGGTAACGCGGGATGGTTCTATGGCATTTACGCGGCCGCAAAAACCGAGGGAGTCCGAGTACTGCTTGCTGCGCACAAGGGAAATTCCACGATTAGTTACACCGGTTTGCGTTCGCTGGCGGACTCTGCTCGAAAAGGACGTTGGCGCCACGTCTGGCGAGAAGTCCAGGCGCTTGGCTTGACGACCGGTAAGGGGAGGAGTTACACGCTCAGGCACCAGGTGGTAAGACCGCTCATTCCTCCTGCTGTGGCTGGGTTCCTTCAACGGCTCTCAGGCACACAACGAGTGAAGACTTGGGAAGCAACTGCTTCAGCCGTGAAGCCCGAATTCGCAAGATCGATGCAGTTGGAGGAGCGCGTCCGCGCCGCGAAACTCGATCAGTTCAACTCGCGACGGCTGGGAGAGCTGGACTTTCGGACCGGCGTGCTGATGGGCACGCAGGATGTCCAGGACCTCTACAGCGGGTATCGCCCCTGGTTTGGAATCGAGACTCGTGACCCTACCTCGGACCGACGGGTCGTGGAATACTGCTTCGCGATCCCCGGTTCACAGTATCTGAAAAATGGAGTAAGCCGCTCGCTGATCCGGCGCGCAATGGAAGGCAAACTACCCGATCATCTTCGTAATCGCACTTCGTACGGCGCGCAGAGCGCGGACTGGAACGAATGGTTCCCGGCAATCAGAGGAGAGATCCAAGCGGAGCTTGACCGGCTCGATCGGTCCGACATGGCGAAGCGTTGTCTCGACCTCGCGAAGCTGCACTCACTAATGGACCGTTGGCCAGCCCGTCTGGGCGTTGAGCACAACGCCGACTACCACCTGTTGCTTCTGCGCGGAATCATGATGGGCCGCTTCATTCGCTGGTTCGAGGAGACAAATTCCTAGCCATGCGCGCCGATTCCAGGAAGGCTTCCCGGTTGCTCGACCTTTCCCCGCTACGGCAAGGTATCGAGCTGGTCTTGCAGAGTGGACGTTGGTGGACTGGGCTGCAGATTGGCCTCCTCATCGTGCAGAGCGTCGTGCCATTGCTCGTCTTGTACCTCACAAAAGAGATCATCGACGCCGTAACTGCGGGGCTAACCGAGGGCTCGCGAGACGCGAGCAGATTGACTCTGCTCATCGCGCTCGCGGGCGGAGTGGCGATCCTGGCCGCCGGTCTGCGAACATTGTCCACGTACGTCGCCGAGCTGCAGTCTCTTCGTCTGGGTGACCAGGTGCAGGAAGTGTTGCATGCCAAGTCTGTCGAAGTGGATCTCCAGTATTACGAGAGCCCGGAATACCACGACACCCTGCACCGCGCCCAGGCGGAGGCGCCTTCCCGTCCCGCCAGAATCGTAGCCGCGTGCGTGCAGGTCGCTCAAGGAAGTCTCTCACTGCTGGTGATGCTGGGTCTGCTCCTTTCATTTCATTGGTTCCTTGTGGTGGCTCTTCTGGCCGCCGCTCTACCCGGAGTTATGGTCAAAACGCGCTACTCGAGTCGGCTGTACAGATGGATGCAGCGACAGACATCGCATCAGCGCCGATCCCGGTATTTCAACACCCTGCTCACTACCATCGAGTCCGCGAAGGAAGTACGGCTGTTCGGCCTGGGAGAGTTGTTCCGCAATCGCCACCGCGAGCTGCGCCGGCAAGTGATGAGCGAAAAACTGCAACTCGTCCGCCGGAGGTCGTTATTTGAGCTGCTCGCGCAGATCGTCGCCGTTGCCGCCGTTTTTGGCTCCATGTTGGCCATCGCTCAACGCGCACTCACGGGCGCGGTAACGATCGGCGACGTGGTGATGTATTTCGGAGCCTTCCAGCGCGCGCAAGACTTCTTTCGTGATACGCTGGCTGGCCTCGCCAGTCTATATGAGGACAACTTGTTCCTCACCGACTTCAAGAAATTCATGGAGCTCAAGCCCGCGGTAGTCAATACTAGCCGGCCGCAATTGTTTCCGCGACCGCTCCGCCAGGGTATCGTGTTCGACCAGGTCACTTTCCGTTACCCGGGTACGGATAACGACGTCCTTACAAACGTGAGCTTCGCGATCCGCCCGGGCGAGCATATGGCGTTGGTGGGCGAAAATGGCTCTGGAAAAACAACGCTGGTCAAGCTGTTGTGCCGTTTATATGACCCAACAGGGGGTGCTATACGGATTGACGGAATTGACTTGCGCGATCTCAGTATCGAAGACCTGCGCGCCGAGCTCGCCGTGGTGTTTCAGGATTACGTTCGGTATCAGTTGACGGTGCGCGACAACATTTGGGTCGGCAACGTGTCGTTACCGCCCGATAGTCCCCGCATTGCCGAGGCCGCGCGCCGAACTGGCGCGGATTCGATCATACAAACTCTGCCGAATCGCTACGACACGATGCTGGGACGGCATTTCGATCAGGGAGCGGAGCTGAGTATCGGCCAGTGGCAGAAGCTCGCGATCGCACGAGCTTTCCTCCGGGAGACTCAGCTTCTGGTGCTGGATGAGCCCACGGCCGCGCTGGATCCCCGAGCGGAAGCAGAGGTGTTCGATCAGTTTCAGGAATTGGCAAAGGGCCGCACGGCAATCCTGATCAGTCACCGTTTATCGACGGTTCGAAACGCGGATCGGATCCTGGTTATGGTTAACGGGCAGGTTGCCGAAGCCGGAGGCCACGACGAGTTGGTTGAGCGTGCGGGGGTGTACGCCAATCTGTTCGAGACTCAGGCGAAACCGTACCGGTGATGCCTCAGAAAGACGATTCCAGCGAGCGCGAGACGGTAGCGGCTGATGCCGGCTGGGAAGGGCACGATGTCAAGGATAAGCTTGCGGCGCAACGCGTCTGGATTGCTCATCTGAGGGGTGAAGTCGGGCCGAACCTCCCCGCGTTGACTGATCGCCAGTGGGCCTGCCTGGCGGAAGAAGCAATGCGACACCGCTTGCGCGGATTGACGTATAGGCGTGTTGCAGACGGTCCACTCGCCGATCAGGTGCCAAGCCACGTCCGGGATAAGCTCCGCTCGTCGTACGTTGACGGTGCGAGCCGCAATGCTCTGTTCTTTCGTCAAACAGCCCAGATGGCAAGGGAGTTGGCGGCGCGAGGCATTCCGCTCATGCTTCTCAAGGGAATGCACTTGTCGCGCTTTGTGTATGCGGAACCGGGGCTGCGGAGCATGGCCGACGTGGACGTCATGGTCCGCCGGGAACATTTAGCCGAGGCTGAGCAAGTCTACATAGAACGGGGCTTCGGACCGTTGCCCCGACCCGACCTGGAGCAGTTCTGCACTTGGTCGAATCATCTCGCCAAGATGCACAAGGTTGGGGCCCCGGTGGTCGAGCTGCATTGGAGTATTGAAAAGCCGGCAAATCCATTCAGCATCGACCACGATGGCTTGTGGGCGCGGTCGAGAGCCGCGAGTCTGGAAGGCGCTCTGGTGCATATCCTGTCCCCCGAAGACCTTCTGCTACATCTCGCGTTGCACGGCACTTACCATCACCGTCTGGATCATGCGGCCCTTAAGGGACTCATGGATGTAGACGCGGTTATCGCTAAACATGCCAACGATATCGACTGGCAGGTACTCACCGAACGGGCCAGGGCGTGGGGAGCCTCCGGTTTCGTGTATAGCACCTTCCGTCTGGCCACGGAGATCCTCGGCTCTCCATTGCCACCCTCGACCCTTCGTTCGCTGCCGCATC
>JACDCM010000226.1 GCA_013817545.1 Gemmatimonadaceae bacterium
GAACGCGCCCGTTGAAGGTCCAGGCGGCGAACTCCACACCAGGCACGACTTCAATGGTCTTGTTCTGCGCGACGATGGTGTACTCGCGTAGCGTCTGCCCGTTCGGTAGCGTGCTTACCGCGCCGCCGTCGAAATCGGTGAGCATATTGGTCGGGTGAAAGCCGTTTTTTGCGTGGTCCACCTCGCCCACCGCTCCGGGCATCGTGTGCATCCCGGCGTGCGCTCCGGCAGGCGGAACGCCGCCCGGGGCATCGGACGCGTCTTGGCCGCCCGCGACTCCGAGAGCCGCCGCCCCGAGTAGCCCCGTTCCGCCGACCCCGGCCCGGAGGAAGCCGCGGCGGGACACGGCGTGTACCGGGCCGGCTGCGTGGCCCGTGGCCGGTCCGCCGGCCAGTCTTTGCAAGATATGTTTTATCATTAGTTTTCTCGGCCTCGCGTCTACGGTTGCGAAGCGGACTTGGTGAACGCGTGCTCGAAGCTGAGGTACGCGAAGACGCCGCGCTCGCCGCGACTCGGGCCCACGCCGAAGGGGAATGCGAGGCCGGGCACGATTTGCAGTCCGGACGCGAAGTCGATGGCCCCACGGATTCCCGGCGACACGAGCGCCGCCGTGCTCCATGCAGTCTGCCCCGACCCGACGACGTCCTGCGTGCGGCTCCATGCGGCTTCGAGCATCAGATTGAGCTTGGGATGCGCCAGCCAGATCACGCTCTGCGCGAGCGTGTAGCCAGTTGTGGCCGCCCTGTTCCCGAGCGCGTCACGTGAGCGAGGCGTGTAGGTTGCGCCCGCATTCGAGTGTGCGACCAGCGACGCGGGGAGCTCGGCGCTGAAAGGAAGGTTGAACTGGACGGCCGTGCCGCCCGCTCCGAGCGCCCGCTCGCTAGCGCCGGTCGGCAGCAGGATGGTAACTCGTGGGGCGAAGGCCGTTGCAACTCCATCGATAGCGCCGACCTGATAGCGGTAGTTGAGCGCGACGTCGCCCAGGCCAGCACGGCCACCGCTCGCCGCGTCGGCGCGCGACACTGGCACCGTATAGCTGACTTGGTGGCGCTGCCCGGCAACCGGCCACTCCTGCGTAAAGGTGTACAGCCACCCTGCGGCACCGCCGGCGTGCGCGAAGGTGCTGATGTGCTGCACTACGCCACCACCCTGATTGTATGCTTCCTCAACGAGAAAGCTGTTGTCCTGGATCGGAAGGGTCGCCGGTGGCTTGGCCTGCGCTCCGGCAGAGGTGACGACTAACAGAGGAATGAGGAGAAGGAACTGTCGCATGAGCACTCGTGGTGACGGTGGGCAGGGCTAACCGTAGCCCTCTATCCTTCTGCCTGGCGAGCAGTGATGAATTAGAGACCTGTGGCGCATTAGGGCAAACAACGAAGTATTATAGGCAACGCTAACAATTGCGCAAGCCCCTCCTTCATTTTGATGTAGATCCACTGGCGAGGGATCGCCGGGCGGACTACCCGGCGAAGTGCTCCGCAGTGTCGGTCGCTGGAGGCAGAATACCTGCCATGTTCATTTATAGCGTGGGAAGACGCGCCGAGCGAGTTTAGCTTGGTTCAAGCTTACCGAACCCGATCCCGTTGCTCTCGGATAGAGACAGCGCCCCGGTTATTTTCTTTCGCCGGGATGGTAGCGCCTGACGGTATGGGTCTCCACGTCACGCTCTGCGAACACAACTTTCTTCATCTCTCCGCGAGCGAACATTTCCGCCTGGTCGGAATGATGCGGTGAGTCTTCTCGCGGGCTTTGGCCGTATGCGAGTACTGAGTATGCACGCGGCACGTCCGTGAACTCGACAGCCAGAACCCAGCCGTCACCGCCATTGGCCACAAGCTTGCCGTCCCGATCAGGACGAAAGGAAAGCACGCGAAAACATCCCAGGTCACCGCCGCAACCTCCCACCGGCACGTCCACGTCTCCCGTGCGCACGCGATGTACATCGCCCCACGCGACATCCCAGCTTCCGAAACGGCGCTTCGTCTCATCCACTGCCCAGGCAAATCCCTCAGCGGCGCGCACGTGGTCAGCGAGCCCGCGGGGTGTTCGCATTGGTTCCGCGGATGTCCATGGCCGAGCGAACAAAGCCGACTCGGCTCTCACGTTCATGGCGTAGCGCCGCCACCAGATTTCGAAGAGTGTGCCGCCGCGGCTTTCTGGAGCGACTGTGTTATCCCACCGCTGCAGCAGGTCCGCCGCCGCCAGCACGTCGCCTCGCGGCTCCGACGCACGAACCGCGGCAATGAGGTCCCCCTTCACGCGATCGGCAAGAAGCATCCGCATGCTGTGCTTCAGGCGTACCACATCCTCAAGCGAAAGCTTGCGGGTTCGATCAATCAGCTCGAGCGCGTGCTGGCTGCGAAGCCGCAACTGAGGCTTTGGAAAGTTCGCCGGAAAGCGCGCCGAATCGAGCGGTTGCCGAAGGTTCGTGAAGTGCGGTGGATCATTTTCGTTGTGCACGTAGCCGCCCCTGGGATTGAGGAGCTGCGGCAGTGAGTCGAAGGGCACGTAGCGCGTCCAGATATCGGATGTTCGGCTGACGGGAATAGCCGTCGTGTCACCTCCGGATGGGTGCGGCAACGCTGGAATCGAGGCGTTCCAGACGTAGTAGATGTTCCCGGCACGGTCGGCGTACGTGAAGTTCGAGTTGATGCGGGCGCGCATGCGCATGGCGTCCTTCCACTCCGCGAGGCTCCGGGCGCGCATCATGCGCAGAAATTGTTCGCCGGCTCGATAGTCGCCATCACCAGCCGCGCGCAAGACGTAGATCTTTCCCCCAGCACGGAGAATGACGGGGCCGAGCGGAGTCGACCAGATTTCACGGGTCTCTGACGAAACGCCGGCGCCATTTCGAAACTCGACTGTCACGAGATCGCGGCGCAAGGGAAGCGAAGTTCCATCCATCATGTAGCGATCCGTCTGGCCGGGCGCCGCCTCGAGAGCATAAATCTCGTCCAGATCGGGCGAGTTGTTCGTGGTGGCCCAGCCAAGATTCCTGTTGAAGCCGGCCACGACTCCGAATGGCCCTCCTATGCGAAAATCGCCATAGAACTCCAGCACCTTCGGAACGGTTACGTGAGCCTCGTAGTATCCGGCGTTCCACTGAAGGTGGGGATTTCGCAGCAGGATTGTCCTGCCGGATTTCGTGCGACTCGGCGCAAATGCCCAGGCATTGGACCCCTCATTCGGATCGGCGTCTTCCGCTTCGCCGCCGGAGCTAACAGTGTCTCGAACGCGCGTCGAGTCCATTCGTGCGAGAAACCGGCGAGCAGCCGCGAGCCCAACTCCGCCAACGTCGCGCGCCGCAGCGTCGTACCCGGTGAATGCTTGCCGAAGTTCTGCCGCAAATTCCTCCGGATGCAGCTCAGCGTACCGATTCACTCCCGCCGCGAAGCCCTCGTATACGTCTCGCGTGTCTGCATCGAGCAAATGGTAGGTTTCGGTGGCACGCGCATATCCGCGCCGGGCGAGAAAGTCGGATTCGATGCTATCACGGCCGAAGACGCGAGCCAGTTCACCACGTGCGCGCAGCAGTCCGTGCGCGACGCCAGCGCCGTGATCCTCCATCTGCACATACGCCAGCCCGTAGGCGGCCGCACGCAGATTCGCGGCCTTGATGTGCGGCACACCATACGCGGTTCGGCGCACCTCCACGTCGGTCCAGAGCTCGGACGCTGGAGCTGCTCTTTGAGCATTGGCCGCAACGGCGCTCATTGACGAGACAACGTACAATGTCAACGCCGTCGCGCGGAAAGAAACTGCAATCATTCTCATGATGAGTGGGGGAGAGAATCCACGTAGCGGCATTCCCTGACAATTTCACTGTGCCACTTTACCGAAGCTTGAGCGCGCAGGCAAATGCGGTCTTGCCACTTCGGTCTCCGCGTTTCATTATAGGGCGCTTTCTCATGGTGCTCGCGCAATGCTATAGCGTGCACTCTCTCCCTGAGGGGACGCCCGACTTGTAATCGCGAACCCAGGAGCGTGTTGGTCCAACGCAGGCCACAATCCAGGAGGCGCAGATGAGCTACGGAGTACTTTGCCGGTCAGCCGCTGTCCTATCGTCCTGCCTGCTCGTGTGTAGCGTGCAGATCTCTGCGCAGGAAGTGAAACCCGGACAGGAAGTGAAGCTTGGGGGAGACGCGAGCCTTACCATCCGCGGGATTCTCAGCTCGACGGTTTTTGTCCAGGATGCGCGGTTCGGGCTCGGCAACGGTCAGCAGGCTGAGTTCGTACTGCAGGAGTTGGCGGGTTGGTGGCACGGCGGTGACGTTCGGAATATGCGTCTCACATTCGAGTTCAAAGGGCCGCAGCTGACTGGAACGTGGAGGGGGAACGCGACGATGGAAGCGGATTTTTTCGGCGGTTTTAATGGCGCCGGTGCCTTTGGGGATGAGCAGCCGCTTGCGCGTATTCGCCTCGCTTATGCAGACCTTACCAATGGCCGAACCACGTTTCGCGTGGGGCAGGCGTGGTCGCTGACACTGGGAAATATTCCGGTCTCGACGTCGCACCTCGGGTTTCCACTCGGCTGGGGCTCCGGCGGCTTTATCGGATGGCGCTTTCCGGGACTGTTCGTGATGCATGCGCTCAGCGCGAGTGACGCGACAACGAAGGCACAGGTTCAGTTCGCTGTAATGAAGGGCTCCTGGGTGGATGAAACGGCTGCGGACCAGCCGAGTGCGGGCGAAGCCGGCATTCCGCAACTGGAAGCACGGCTGAACATTGACGGAAAGCTCACGAGTGGAACCTGGGGGGCGTACCTGGTTGGCCACTGGGACCGCAAGGATCTGAACAATGTGCGGGCCGACTCTGCCGCGGAACCACCCGAGAACAACCTCGATGGCTACGCGTTGGAAGCCGGCGCACGCATGCAGTCCGGTCGCTTGACCCTGCATGGGAACGCCTACACTGGCAAGGCGATGGGACACCAGTTCGCGCAGATCGTCCAGTTCGGCGACATCAAGGGGTGGGGCGCCTGGGCGCAGGCAGGAGTAGACCTGAGCAAGGTCTGGAGCATCTGGCTGTACGCTGGCGCCGAGAACCCGGATGACGATGACATCGTTGCCCCGAACGACCGGCTGGAGAGCTTCCTGGTCGTTCCCATGCTGCGCTACAAGACGGGACCGTATTCGCTGGGCCTGGAGTGGCTGCACAACCGCACCGACTACAGGATCGCGCAGGGAATTGACGACCGAACGGGCAATCAGATCTCTTTCAGCGCCCGGTTCGACTTCTAATTGAATTGAGCCGAAGTCTCGTTGTCCTGAATAATGAACGAAACCACAAGAGCCGGAGAACTCGAGCCAGTCGAGAAAGTGCGTTCTCGGCGGAAACAGGGCCGCGCCAATCTTGCGTTCTCCGACGCCAACATTAGTGTAGTGTAGTAAGGAAGTTTGGACTGATCTTTTTGTTGAGTGACGTGAAGCACTCTTCAGCGAGGAGAGAGACGCTATGGAAGTAACGCGTCGTGATTTTCTTCGATACGCGGGTAGCGCTGGCACTGCGCTTGGCGGCCTCGCCGGCCTGGGACTTACTCTGGCTCCGGCGCGCGCGAAAGCGCAGGCGCTTCGCATCAAGGACAGCAAGACGGTCCCCAGCATCTGCCCCTTCTGCTCGGTGGGCTGCGGGACTCTGATCCACGTCAAGGACGGGGACATCATCAACATCGAGGGCGATCCCCGCAGCCCGCATAACGAGGGCACGCTCTGCCCCAAGGGCGCCGCGATCTACCAGCTTCACAAGAATCCCAACAGGCCCACGAAAGTTCTGCATCGCAAGCCCGGCGCGAGTAAGTGGGAAACGGTGGAGCTGGAGTGGGCGATGGACCGCGTGGCGGAGTTGGTGAAGAAAACGCGTGAGGAGACATTCATCGAGCGGCTGCCAAGCGGAATGGCCGTGAATATGACTCCCGCCATCTTCGCGCTCGGCGGAGCCACGCTCGACAACGAGTTCAATCACATCTGCCAGAAGTTCAACCGTGGGCTCGGAATAGTCGCGATAGAAAATCAGGCCCGAATATGACACAGCTCTAGCGTCCCCGGTCTGGGGGCACGGTTAGGGCGCGGCGCCGCGACAACGTATCCGCGGAACCTGGAGCACACCGACTGCTTCATCATCATGGGCTCCAACATGGCCGAGTGCCATCCGGTTGCTTTCCGGTGGCCCATGAAGGCGAAGCTGAACGGCGCCAAACTCATCCACGTCGATCCGCGCTTCACTCGCACGAGTGCGAACTGCGACATCCACGCGCCCATTCGCGCCGGATCGGACATCGCTTTTCTCGGCGGGCTCATCAATTTCGTGATCAACAGCGAGCGCTGGAACACGGACCCCTTCTTCAGGGAGTACGTGGCCAACTACACCAACGCCGCCAACGTCATCAATGCGGATTACAGAGACACTGAGGATCTTGACGGCGTTTTCTCCGGGCTGCTCGCGTACACGGAGAAACCGGAGTGGCCGTATAACGCGCTCACCGGGCAGTACGACAACAAGAGCTGGCAGTACGCCGGCGGTCCCGTCGGCGCGGGATACGAGGGTAAGGCCGCCACGGCCAAGTCCGGTGAGGTGAAGGGTCAGCAGCCGCAGGACCAGCAACCGGGAATGCAGGCTGCGGCCGCGGCGAAGCCCACCTTCGAGTCGATCGTGCGCTCGCTGAAGAAGCCGGCTCCGAACAAGGACATGACGCT
>JACDCM010000025.1 GCA_013817545.1 Gemmatimonadaceae bacterium
GGGCACGCAGTTACCGGGCCCGGCTCACGCTGGCGCTATTCGCGTTCTTTGTGATACCCGCAGCCGCGTTTGCAACATGGAGCTATCAGCGATTGCGCACCGATGACCGACAGTCGCGTGAGCTTCTGGTTCTCGAAACCCTCCGGTCCGTCACTGGAGAAAGAGCGATAAATGAGGACAGGGGACGCGCGATGCGTGGCGACCTTCCGCTATTGCTCTATCGCGGCGGCGTGTTACGGGAGACGAGCGATCCACTGCTCGAGTCATTGACACCGGTCGGCCGTTTTCTCCATCCCGACATATATCACAGGCTGGCGTCGGACGCGGAGCCTCAGGCGAGCCAGGAACTGCAAGTTGGCTCCACACCAATGCTGTTCGGATTTCGAGCGGTGGAGATCGGCAACGAGCGGATCGTGGTCGGCGCTCCGGCCCGCGGAAATGATGAAACACTCGACTCCCGGCGGCGCGACCTCGGTGTACTCGTATTGTTTCTCACGGTGGCTGGTGCGCTCGGAGCGCTGTGGCTGAGCGGCGTGGCGGCTCGCTCGCTCGCGAAACCCATTGGTGGCTTGCGTGGGGCTGCACTGGCAATAGCGGGCGGCGAGCTGGAACCCGTTCTACCTTCCAACCCGCCGGCGGAATTCGCTCCAGTCTTCTCGGCGTTCCGGCGTATGGGACGCGACATACGCGAGAGTCGCGTGGCCCTGCTCGAAGCGGAACGCCGTACGGCGGCGGTTCTGCGCAATGTAGCGAGCGGAGTGATTGCGGTGGACCGAGCCGGAGTGACCCTTCTCGCGAATCCGCGCGCGGAAGCGCTGCTTGGCGCGCGGCTCCAGTCCGGCTCGGCGGTTACGGAAGTGGGCCCGCCAGAGCTGACAGGCCACATCATCGATTTTCTCGCGTCGGACCTCGAGGATGAGGAATTCGATATGACTTGGGGCCGGCAGCAATTGCATGTGCGGCTGGCGCGCCTGACCCGAGGCGCCGGAGGTGCGGTGCTCACCATCGACGACGTAACGGAGCTCTCCCGCGCTCAGCGTGTTCTTGCATGGGGGGAAATGGCGCGCCAAGTGGCGCATGAGATCAAGAACCCCCTCACTCCAATTCGCCTCGGTATTCAGCATCTCGTGCGTGCTCGTGGCGACAGGCGTGAGGACTTCGATGAGATACTCGGCCGCAATGCAACCCGAATTCTCGCGGAGATTGATCGGCTCGACCAGATCGCGCGCTCGTTTAGCCGCTACGGCACGGCCCCCGACGAACAGACGCCGGCTGAACGAACGGATGTCGCGGCGGTGGCGCGCGACGTGGTGGAGCTCGAGCGCCTGGGGCGCGATGATGTCGAGTGGATCATCAGTGGTGCGGAGTTGCCAGCCAACGCTCGCGCCAGGCATGACGAGTTGCACGAGGCCCTGCTCAATATTCTCGAGAACGCGCGTTTGGCCGCGGCGCAACGGGTGGAACTCCGCGTCGATCGAATGGATGGCGTCGTAGTGATTGAGGTAACCGACAATGGCGGCGGTGTCCCGGCGCAGATCCTCCCGCGCATCTTCGAACCGCACTTCTCCACACGAACCAGCGGAAGCGGGCTTGGCCTGGCGATCACTCGGCGGCTCATTGAAGGCTGGGGCGGAGAGATCGCGATCGAGAGCGAGGAGGGTAAAGGGACGGTCGTGAGGATAGAGCTTTTGGGCGGGGAGTAGGAAGTCTGATTTTCGTTTTTTATCTGCCTCGCTTGGGGCGCCTGGCACGCGGCGAGGCATAGTGTGTACTTGGTGGGGTGTCGGGTAGTTTCGTAAGCATTCGAGCGAGGCCGCATCCACGTGGTCGGCTTGCTCCTCGGTCAAGTACCTGCAGATATGCTCCCTCGTCGCGCCTTGTCGACCGGGCGCCGACTCGCTCTCTGAACACAGGAACTCACGCGACACAACACCAGCAGGGTTGAAGTTGCGAGTTGACGCGTCGGAGGATTGGGAAGGAACAAAAGGGCAAGTTGGAGTGGAGCAGTGAGGGTGGAACGGCTGCGTGCTATCATGGAGTGGAGAAGGCGCAATTTTCGTCACGCGTCGATGGAGTCCGTAGTTGTAAGCGCTCGGCGCCGATTCACTTCGACTCGATGAGAATCGCTTGACCTTGTCCCCGTTCCAAATTGTGGTCTTCGGTCCCCTGTTCCTGGTTAATAACGAGAGGCTTCAAGCATGCGTGAATTGCTTATTCTGGGTATGGCCCTGTCGCTGTCCGCCTGTTCGGAGGATGAGGCGCTTAGTCAGCGGCAACCGTCCCCGCCTCCGGTCGGGGATATCGCCCTCGCGACCGAGACGGTCGCCACGGGGCTTTCAAGTCCGCTATATCTGACGGCGCCTGCGGGGGACGCACGGCAATTTGTCGTTGAGCAGCGGGGACGCATTCTGGTTCTCGAGAACGGAAGTCTTCTGCCTGCACCATTTCTGAACATTTCCGGCAAGATCACGAGTGGGGGCGAGCGCGGCCTGCTGAGTATGGCTTTCCACCCGCGTTACGCCACCAACGGTTTTTTTTACGTGAATTTCACGGACTTGAACGGCGACACGCGGGTTGAGCGCTATCGTGTTAGCGGCAACAGGAACGCCGCCGATCCGAATTCCGCGAAGTTGATTATCACCATCGCCCAGCCGTTCGCGAATCACAACGGCGGACTTGTGATGTTCGGCCCCGACGGGATGCTGTACATCGGCATGGGTGACGGGGGCAGTGGTGGCGATCCGCAGGGTCATGGCCAGAATCTGCAAAGCTTGTTGGGCAAGATTCTCCGTCTCAATGTGGATAGCGCAGATCCATACGGTATCCCGCAAGACAATCCGTATGCAGGCGGTGGCGGCCGTCCGGAGATCTGGGCTAGTGGCATGAGAAATCCCTGGCGTTTCTCCATCGACCGCGTCGGAAATTCTCTGTATGTAGCGGACGTTGGGCAGAACATGTGGGAGGAGGTCAGTGCGGTGTCAACGGAGACGGCAGGCCTCAATTATGGCTGGAACGCAGCTGAAGGAAATCACTGTTTCGCTTCTCCCACTTGCAATCTGAGCGGATTTGTACGGCCGGTGCTCGAATATGGCCGCAATCAGGGCTGCTCGGTGACAGGAGGGTTCGTTTATCGAGGTAACCGGATGCCGGCACTCGCGGGCACGTATTTCTACAGCGATTACTGCTCAGGTTGGTTGCGAAGCTTTAGGCTCATAAACGGTGTCGCAACCGAGCAGCGGGAATGGGCCGTCGGAGATCTCGGAAATGTCCTCTCGTTCGGTGAGGATTCGGCTGGAGAGCTGTATGTGCTGTCAACCGATGGCCGAGTGTATCGTTTGGTGCCCGCCTCAACGACGAGATCGCGGCGGAGTCGCTGAGACAGCGATTGCGGATCGCGGATTACGGATTGCGTCGCTCAGCTTGGCCAGTTCGCAGTTCGCAATCGGCACTCCGCAATCCATGATATATTCCGCCCGATGAACGCCACCGGTTTTTTCTACAGGATCACCAACGGAATTCGCATCACCGTTCGCCCGATTTTTTTACCTGAGCAATCGTCCGCGGAGAGAAGACAGTTTGTCTTCGCTTATTTCATTCGTATCGAGAATACGGGAGAAAAAACGGCGCAGCTTCTCACGCGCCATTGGCGCATTCACGATTCCGCAGGCGAGGATAGCGAAGTGGAAGGCGATGGTGTAATCGGTCAGCAGCCGTCGATCACGCCCGGCGGTGTGCACGAGTACCAGAGCTTCTGCGTTCTCAAGTCCCGGCGCGGACACATGGAAGGAACTTATCATTTCGTGCGCGAAGACGGCTCAGCGTTCGACGCGGAGATCCCGCGATTCGAAATGGAGGCGGAGCAGGGCAGAGGCATGGTATCGTGAAGGTGCGTCCGGTGGCGCAAAGACACTTCGAGCCGATCACTTGTCGCTGTCATTGCGACCCGCGGAGCGGCGCGGCAATGTCCGGCTTGACTCGACGAGATTGCTTCGGACACGCGGTGTCCTCGCAATGACGGCGCTGCATACGGCGCGTTCGGATCACGGCTCACTCTCTGATCTGCCATCCACACCTGATGCGTTCGCGGATGCGTCGTGGGACAACATCGCTCCCTTTTACGACCGCCTGGAATCCGCGAATCTCGACATTGCAAACGCCAGCGCGTGGCTCGGGGCATGGTCCCGCCTGGAGGAGCTGGTCGGCGAAGCCGGCACGCAATCAATGATTGCCTACACCGGTGACACGTCCAACCCGAAGAAGGAAGCAGCGTACCTCAGGTTCTCCAGCGAGATCTTTCCACGGATAGATGAGCGACAGGTGCGCCTGGCGCGCCGAATCCTCGTCCTCGGCTTCCGGCACCCCGATCTGGAGACTGTGCTCACCGAGTGGCGGACAGATAGCGAGATATTTCGAACGGAGAATGTCGCGCTCTTTTCAGAAATCGAGGAGTTGTCCGCGCGCTATCAGAAAATAACGGGAACGCTGGAAGTGGAGTTTGACGGCGAGCGGAAGACAATTCCGGAATTGCAGCCATATCTCAAGCTTTCGGATCGCACGGTGCGTGAGCGAGCATACCTGGCACGTGATGGGGCTTACCTCAGTGTGCGCGGTGAGCTGTCGGATGTTTTTGACCGAATGCTCGAACTCCGCAACACGGTCGCACGCAACGCCGGGTTCGACAATTACCATAAATATGCCTTCAAGGCCAAACATCGCTTCGAGTACACACCTTCGGATTGTGCACGCTTTCACGCCGCTGTTGAAGACACGGTAGTTCCCGCCGTCGAGCGTCAGCTCGCGTATCGCCGGCAGCGGCTCGGCGTCGAATCGGTGCGGCCGTGGGATCTGGGCGTGGACCCGGACAGCGCGAAGCCACTTGTTCCGTTCACAGACGTGCCCGATTTCGTCGCTCGGGCGCGGGGCGTGTTCGGCCGTGTTGACGCGGAGCTTGGAGCGCAGTTCGGTATCATGGCAGACGAATCGCTACTCGATCTCGCCAGCCGTTCAGGCAAGGCGCCCGGTGGATACTGTACCAAGCTGAGCTTCCGTCGCCGGCCGTTCATCTTCATGAATGCTGTAGGAGTGCCCGATGACGTCGCGACCCTGATGCACGAAGCAGGTCACTGCTTTCACGCTTTTCTTGGCGGCGACCACCCATTCATATGGCAGCGCGGAACCGGGTCGGAAGCAGCAGAGCTCGCATCAATGACGATGGAATTGTTCGCCGCACCTCTGCTCGCCAAGCCGGAAGGCTACTACGACCCGGACGACTTGCGGCGCGCGCGGATTGAGCACCTCGAGGATATTTTGTTCAGCCTCGCGCATATAGCTAGCGTAGATGCATTTCAGGCGTGGATATACTCACGTCCCGAGGCGCGCGACCGTGACGCCCGCGATGCTGCGTGGCTGGAGATCCGAGCGCGCTTTGAGCGCGGAATTGACTGGAGCGGACTGGAAGTGCAGCGCGCGGCTCGCTGGTATCGCCAGCTGCACATCTTCGAGGATCCTTTCTATTACATCGAATACGGAATCGCGCAGCTTGGAGCGTTGCAGATCTGGCGGGATAGTCTGCGAGATCCGGCGGGAGCGGTATCGCGGTACAAGCGAGCGTTGGCGCTGGGTGGCACGCGGCCGCTAAGGGAGATCTACTCCACCGCTGGAGCGGGCCTGGTCTTCGACGCGAGAGAGATGGGAGAGCTGGTGAGCGTGGTTGAAAGTGTGATCGGAGAATTGCGCGGGTAGGACAACGTCGGCACGACTGACAGCAATTGAGAGCCTTGTCCCTTGTGCCTGTTAATGCGCGACTTTGATTCAGCCCGCGTGTTCGCGATGACGTTCTCTATCAGGGGCGAGCCCATTCTCCGCCCATGCTCGCTTCCATCAAGTCCGCCAGCGTTCTCGGGATCGAAGCCTACGACATTACCGTGGAAGTTGACGCAGCTCTGGGCCTCCCGCAGTGGTTCATCGTCGGCCTGCCTGCGGGTGCGGTCAAGGAGAGCCGCGAGCGCGTAGGCGCCGCGCTGGTCAACGCCGGCTTCAAACTCCCGCCGCGTCGTATCACCATAAACCTGGCACCGGCGGATGTTCGGAAGGAGGGAACCGGCTTCGATCTCCCGATCGCCGTCGGAATTCTTATTGCCACCGGTCAGCTACCTGCGGACGCAGCAGAAAACCGGCTTTTTGCCGGCGAAGTGGGACTCGATGGCACGGTTCGCGGAATTCGTGGCGCCCTCCCAATCGCTATCCGCGCCGCGTCGCACCACGGCATCACCCTCGTGCTTCCACCGAGTAACGTCGCGGAAGCTCGACTAGTGACGACGCTACCACTCTGCGCGCCCGCGACGCTTTCGGAACTCTTCTCATGGCTTCGACGGACGTCTCTTCCGGTTCCGGATCCACCGCCAACGACTGTCCATGTGGCCGACGTTCTAGATTTCGCGGATGTGGTAGGTCAGGAGAGCGCGAAACGCGCGATGGAGGTCGCAGCGGCTGGGGGGCATAACGTGCTGATGATCGGGCCGCCAGGGGCTGGAAAAACGATGCTGGCGCGCCGCATGACGGGCATTCTACCGGCCTTGACGGAGACCGAGGCCTTGGAAGCGACGGCAATCCATTCTGTCGCCGGTGCTCTCACCGCAGGTCACGCTCTTGTGAGTTCGGCACCTTTCCGCGCGCCGCATCACTCTGTGTCAAATGCGGGGCTAATCGGCGGCGGAAACCCTCCCCGTCCAGGAGAGGTGAGCCTGGCCCACAACGGCATCCTCTTTCTGGATGAGCTGCTTGAGTTTCCCCGCTACGTGATCGAGTCGCTACGGCAGCCGATGGAGGATGGGCGCGTCGTCATTTCCCGCGCGGCATGTACGGTTACGTTTCCGGCGCGCTTCACGCTGGTTGGAGCGATGAATCCTTGCCCGTGCGGTAATGCAACTGAGCCGTCGCGGGTCTGTATCTGCACAGCGGCGGACGTGTCGAAGTATCGTGCCAAGCTGTCTGGGCCTTTGGCGGACCGCATCGACATGCACGTGCACGTTGGTGCGGTGTCTCTGCGAGCCCTGTCCTCGAGTGCAGGCTCGGAAGAGTCAACCTCCATTCGTACTCGTGTCGAGCGCGCCAGATCTTTGCAGCGTGTCCGATACAAGCTCCTTCCCGGCGTTACCTGCAATGCGCACGTATCAGGGCGGTGGCTCACCACCAACGGCAGAATCGAACGCGGCGCGCGAGATCTGCTGGCGAGCGCAGCCGAACGCCTCGCACTCACTGCGCGCGGCTACCACCGGGTGATCAGGGTCTCGCGTACTGTGGCGGATCTGGATAACTCCGAAACGATCGACGTCGCGCACGCCGCGGAAGCACTGCGCTATCGCCCAGCGGTGGCAGCGCCAGGTCCGCGACTGCTGGCGATGCAACGCTGACTCGGAGGCGACTGGCGGTAGCGCGATCTCAGGTCCTTGCCGACATTTCGCGTGATGCCAAGCTCCATCGCGCTCGCACCTTACACCGCCACCGAAACTCTACCTGAGCATCTCGCCGACTGGCGCCTGCCGCCGGCGTGGCGATGGGGCGCGTCCGGCCTTTCAGCCGACTTCCGTCATTACCAGGAAATAATCGACGCACTTGGAAGATCGCTGTCTCTCGTCACAGCGCCGAACCCCGCGCACGCATCATGGCTTGCGGACGAGGCGAGACAGCTGGCGCATCTCGGGCATCCGTCAATTCCGACCACCTACCACTACTGGACTTCTCACCGCGAGGCGCGCCGTGGACCGGGATATCTGCGCCGCTGGATCGCGGGAGAAACCATTCGCGCACGCATGACGCGCGAGGGCGCGGAGAACGACGTCGCGTCCGTTCTTCAAGTGCTGCGAGCGGCGGGGTCGGCGCTTGTGTACATGCACCAGGCGGGAAGCGTGTACGGTGCCATGAGTCCCGACTGCATCTGGGTTACTCCGAGTGCGCACGTGTGGCTCAGTCACTGGCAATGGGCACTGCCACGCGCGGAAATACCGTCGGGGGCGACGCCGGATCCACGCTGGATGCCGGTGCCGCCGGAGTGGGTACACGCGCAGTGGGCACCGACGATAATGTCGGACCAGTGGCAGCTGGCGGCGACGTGCTTTGCGGCCCTCACCGGCGAGCCGCTGCCAACCAATGACGTGCCGCCGCTGCAATGGGTGCGTCCCGACGTACCACAGGATGTGGCGCGGGCGCTCGACCGGGCTCTCCTTCCGCAGCCGCGAGACAGACATCACTCCATCGCGGCGCTGCTCCGCGATGTGGACAGAGCGGTGGGATCTCGCTCCGTTTTCATCGTCGGTACCGGAGACGAACCGAAGCAGGCATTCGAGGAAGCCGAGGAAGCACGTCTGCGCCGAGCGCTCGGCGACGACTACGAGGTGATGGCGTCGCTGGGTAGCGGGACGTTCGGCTCCGTCTGGCGCGCGCGAGATCTTGCGCTCGATCGTGAAGTGGCGCTCAAGATGCTGCACCCTTCTGTCTCGCGCGACAATCGAGCTGTGAGCAGGTTTCGCCGCGAAGCCCGCCTTGCAGCACAGCTCGCGCACCCGGCTATCGTCCCCATCTACGATTGGGACCGGCGTGGTGACGTTGCGTGGTACACGATGGAGCTTGCGGAAGGAGGCTCGCTGGAGGACTTGATCTCGGGGCCCGGCAAGCTCGCATTCGTGGACATCGCGCCGCAGATCGATCTGGTACTCGACGGACTGAGCACAGCGCACGCCAATGGCATTGTTCACCGCGACCTCAAGCCGGAGAACATCCTGCTGGACCGATATCGCCGATGGCGCATCGCGGACTTCGGAATCGCGAATCTTCCGGGTGAAGAAGCCGCCGGCACTACTGGTACGCCGGCGTTTGCGCCGCCCGAACAGCTGCTCGGCGAAGTTCAAGGTCCGCAGGCCGACTGCTTCGCAATGGCCGCGATAGTGGTTTATGTGCTTACCGGCTCCCCCCCATTTGGCTCCGACGATGCCAAAGCCATACTCGCCCGGCAGTTGTCTGACAGACCCGACCTCGAAGGAATTCAAAGAGAGGTTGCAGCATGGATCAGACGCGCTCTATCTCCGTCTGCGGATAAACGCTATGCCGAAGCGTCGGAGATGCTGGCGGCATTCCGTAACGTGATCGCCAAGCTGGCTCGACGTGAGGTGCCTTTCTGGAGGCGCTGGTTATCACGCCGCATCGACTTTACACAACAGGAACGGGAGAATCCGGTCTGATTTTTCTATCCCGATGTCATTGCGAGGACACGAAAGTGGCCGAAGCAATCTCGAGCTTGAGCCGAACGAGGAGATTGCTTCGCAATGACTATCCCGATGTCATTTGTCTTCAAGCAGGACGCCGCAGGATGCAGATGCATCTCGAGAGCATAATATTCGTCAGTTGCGTCTGGCACTGGTTTTCGAGACGAATGAGAGAACTAACGGGACAGGCGCGGATGTGAGCGGCCCCGGTGTAATGTCGCACTTCATAGTCTCGCAACACCGAACTACGTTTCAGTATGCAAGTCACTCTCGCGTCCGAACTGGAAGCAGTTGCCGTTGAAAAGGAGCGAAAGCTCACGGACTGGTTAGGCGCGCAGGCCTCCGTCATGCTTGGTTTCAGCGGTGGCGTTGATTCCGCTTACCTTGCCTGCGTTGCAGTCGACGTAATGGGTCCGGAGCGGGTGCTTGCCGTGATTGGTCGCTCTGGCTCGTACCCCGCCGCGCAGTGGGAGATGGCCAGGCGAGTCGCCGGCGAGTTCGGCCTGTCGGTGCTGGAAATCGACACCGACGAAATGAATGATCCACGCTATGCGGCCAACCCGTCCAACCGCTGCTACTTCTGCAAGACGGAGCTTTGGACAAAGCTGCGACCGGTGGCCGCTGAACGGGGGATCGCGGTGATCGTGGACGGTACCAACGCGGACGACCTTTCCGACTATCGTCCGGGCATGCAGGCAGGCCGCGAGCACGATGTCCGCTCCCCACTCGCAGAGTTGGGATTTACCAAGGCTGAGATTCGCCTGCTGTCCCGGCGCCGGGGGATTCCAACCTGGTCGCAGCCTTCCTCTCCGTGTCTCTCGTCCCGCCTGCCGCATGGGCTTGCTGTTACGCCGATACGGCTCCGCCAGGTGGAAAGCGCCGAGCGCGGTCTCCGGGAGATCGGCGTAACGGGAGATCTCCGTGTGCGGCACCATGGCGACGTCGGCCGTGTCGAGATCGGGCGCGACGAGCTCGAGCAGTGGCTAACGCCCGAGCGCGCGCCTCGCGTTGAGAAGGTCGTCCTGGCTGCTGGTTTCAAGCGTGTCGAGATAGACCCGCATGGATACGGTAGGCGGGAGGCGGGAAGTGGGAGCCGGGAGGCGGATGGTGGCAAGCGAGACTCGGAAGGGAACTCAGAATCTCCGACGCCCATTTCGCAATTAGCGCCTCCTGCCTCCCGCTTCCCGCTTTCCGCGTCCGATGCGTCTCTTTCTCGCGATTAATCTGCCGCCCGAGGACCGCTCAGCGATCGTAGCGGCAACAGAGAAAATGCGGGCTGCTGCTCCGGGGATATCGTGGGTTGGCGAGGAGCGTCTCCACCTTACGCTCAAATTTCTCGGCGAATACCAGGATAGCGACGTAGCTCAGTTGCGCGATCGAATGCGTGACGTTGCCGCGGCCCTCCGGCCGATGACGCTCATAATGGGAGGGCTTGGAGCATTTCCGAACCTTCTTCAGCCGCGAGTCGTATGGATGGGAGTGGGTCAGGACCCGAGGCTCGAGCTGCTGTATCACGACATTGAATCGGCCTGCGCCACGCTTGGGGTTGCGGTTGAGGGAAGGGCGTTCCGTCCGCACCTGACGTTGGGCAGAGCCAAACAGCCTGTTTCGCGGGAAGGTGCTCTTGCATTGCGTGACGCCGCGCGCGCGACGGACTTTCAAAGTACCATCGAGGTGTCCACCGTGGATTTAATGCAAAGCACGTTGTCCCCCGCCGGATCACGCTACACGTTGCTCGAGTCCGCAACACTTGGAGGGCACTGAGCTTGGGTTGCTTTCGATCAATTGGGTGCCTGGTGGTGCTGGCAGCGCTTGCTGTGGCTGGATACTTCCTGTATCCCAAGTGGCGGGAGTATCGCGCGGAGGAAGTAGTCTCGACCAGCGAAGTGGTTTGGGAGCCGCTTACGCCAGCCGCTGCGGCTCAGGCGCGAACCGCGATCGAGAAGCTGGCTCAACCACGAGGCCAGGTTTTCGCGAACCTTCGGCCTGGCGGCGTATCAGCATACGTCTTTGAAGAGCTGTCCAAAGGCGTGTTGCCCCCGTCGGCTGAATCCATTGAAGCGGCGGTCATCGACGACCGGCTTTTCGTTCGCGCCTCCGTAAAGCTGAGTGATTTTGGAGGGAAGCAGAGCCTCGGGCCAATTGGAGCCATGCTGAGCGACCGGGAGCGTGTGCAGTTTGGCGGAACGCTCGATGTGGTCCGTCCTGGTCTCGCGCAATACCGGGTGAAGGCGCTCCAGATTCGGGACTTCTCGGTTCCCCCACAGCTCATTCCGAGGCTGATGCGCAAAATCGAAGAAGGAAAGCGGCCGGAGGGGCTCGCACCTGAAGCGTTGCCGCTGGTGATACCGATGTATATAGGAGATGTGCGCATCGCCAAGGGGAAGGTCACGCTCTATAAGGCGGTGCCGTGAGTAAACGAATCCTCGTGGTGGACGATGAGCGTGGAGTGCGCGCTGCGTTGGGACAACTATTGGAGTACGAGGGCTACGACGTTCGTACTGCCGAAAACGCGGTCGATGCAATTGGTGAATACAATCGTTGGCGTCCGCATCTGGTGTTCATGGACGTCAAGATGGCCGGCATCGATGGCCTGGAGGCACTGCAGAAGATTCGCGAACACGACGCATCGGCGACGATCGTAATGATCAGCGGGCACGGGACTATCCAGACCGCGGTGGAAGCCACGCAAAGCGGCGCGTACGATTTTCTGGAGAAGCCGCTCGATACCGACCGCATTCTCGTTACGCTTCGCAACGCGCTGCAGCACCTGGATCTCCAGGAGGAGATCAGCCGGCTTCGCGAGACGATCGAATCGCGCCACGAAATAGTCGGCAAATCGTACGCCATTCGGGCTCTGATCGAGAAGATCGAGAAAGTGGCGCCGACGCCTGCGCGTGTGCTCATCACTGGCGAGAATGGTACTGGCAAGGAGCTGGTGGCGCGGGCTCTCCACCGCTTGTCACCGCGCGCCAAGGCGCCATTCATTGAAGTGAACTGTGCCGCGATTCCCAGCGAGCTGATCGAAAGCGAGCTTTTCGGGCACCTGAAAGGTTCGTTCACCGGAGCAATTGCTGACCGCGCCGGGAAGTTTGAACAGGCTTCAACCGGAACGCTCTTTCTGGATGAGATCGGCGACATGAGCCTCGCGGCGCAGGCAAAGGTGCTTCGCGTTCTTGAAGATGGCGTAGTCACCCGAATTGGAGGTGGCAAGGCAATAGCTGTGGACGTGCGCGTCATTGCCGCGACAAACAAGAAAGTCGAAGAGGAGATCTCCAACGGCAAATTCCGCGAGGATCTTTACTATCGCCTGAATGTGGTTCCCGTCACCGTTCCGCCACTGCGCGACCGGCGGGAGGATATTCCTCAGCTAGTCGCGCATTTCACAAATTTGCTCACGCAACGGGAAGGGATGGCGCCCCGGCAAGTACTGCCTGAGGCGGTTGCGCGTCTGTCGGAGTACGACTGGCCAGGCAACGTTAGGGAGCTCCGCAATACCATAGAGCGATTGCTTATTCTTTCTGCTGGCCCTCGAGTTGGTGCCGCGGACATCGATCGTCTGGTTGGGCGCAGGTCAACCGAGGGTGCGAGTATCGGCACCTTGCTGGCCTGTCGAACCTTCGAGGAATTCAAAGACGCGGCAGAGCGTGCCTTTTTGCTTGCAAAGCTGCGCGAGATGGACTGGAACGTTTCCGAAACAGCGCGAACGCTCGACATGCCCAGGTCGAATCTGTACAAGAAGATCGAGCGGTACTCATTGGCGCGGGAGAATGGCTGAGTTAGCGGGGACCAGGAACGAGGCACAAGGTACCAGGATACGATGCACGATTCGAGGTAACTGAAGTTGGAGGTAGCACGATGACCGATTGGGATAAGGAACTCGCGAAGATCGACAAGCAGCTGGCCTCCGTCTCAGACGAGGAGCTGTTGCGAGCGAGCACGATTCCCCCGGTAAAGGCGGGTCCGCCGGCGCAGGTGAAGGCGGGTACGGTGCCTGCCTCACGGGATCTCACCCCTGCCGTGAGACCGACGCGAGGTTGGACGGTTTACCTTCGGGTTCTGATTGCGCTTGGCCTTGGCGTTGGCATTCTTTTCTGGCCGCACTCCACCTACCCGATTCGGTGCGGCCCCAATCTCTTTCTCTACCTCGGTGGAACAGCGCTCATAACGCTAGCCGGTATGTGGAGCGGTGTTTGGACATGGCGGCATCGCGCCGGCGCCGCGCACGTGGCGTCGCTGATGGTGATCGCATGGGGAATTGGTCTGGCGGCAACTCAGATTCTACCGCGCGCCGGCTATGCGCGCCCGGACCTGAATCACCCGACAACATGGTTCTGCGAATGAAGCTGGATTTCGGGACTCCTGATCCTACGTTACCGGTGCGACTATCTCCGACGCGACGTTTCGCCACACGCTGAGACCATTTGATGATTGGACCACTGAACCGAATCTTACAATCATGAGAATCTTCAAGAACTTCGTCGCGGGCAGCTGGGTCGAACCCTCCACGGGGGCTCACTTCGACAACGTGAATCCGGCAGATACGACTGATGTGATAGGGAGATTTCCGCTCTCCGGGCGAGAGGACGTAGATCGGGCCGTCGCGTCCGCTCGCCAGGGTTTCGAGCAGTGGAAGCGCACGCCAGCGCCGGCACGTGGCGACGTACTTCGGAAAGTCGGCGACCTGCTGGCGCACCGAAAGGAGGAAATCGCCGATCTCATGACGCGCGAGATGGGAAAGCCGCTGGCCGAAACTCGCGGGGACGTGCAGGAAGGGATCGACACTGCATACTACGCCGCGAGCGAGGGCCGTCGACTTTTCGGGCACACGGTTCCCAGCGAGCTGCGGTCCAAGTGGGCGATGAGTTTCAGGCGACCCATTGGAGTAGCTGGAATCATAACGCCATTCAACTTTCCGCTTGCGATCCCGACATGGAAAATTTTTCCGGCCTTGCTTTGCGGGAATTCAGTTGTCTTCAAGCCAGCGGAGGATGTGCCGCACACGGGCACGGTTTTCGTGGAGATTCTACTGGAAGCCGGGCTGCCTCCGGCGGTGATACAACTTGTTCATGGCGCAGGTGCGACAGTCGGAGCGGCGATTGTGGAGCATCCGAACGTCGCACTCGTCTCGTTCACCGGATCGACCGCCACAGGCGGGATCGTGGGGCAGACGTGCGGCCGCATGCACAAGCGTCTTTCACTTGAAATGGGCGGAAAGAACGCAATGATCGTTCTGGACGATGGCGATATCGATCTTGCGATCGAGGGGGTTCTCTGGGGTGCCTTTGGCACGGCAGGCCAACGATGCACGGCGACCAGCAGGCTGATTCTGCAAACTGGAATACACGATGACCTGCTCAGCAAGCTCATCGACCGGGTGCGCGCCCTCAAACTGGGGGATGGGCGAAAGGACGGCACCGACATAGGGCCGGTAATCAATGACCAGGCGATCAAGAAAGTGGAGCGGTACGTTGACATCGGCCAGGCTGAGGGCGCTGATCTACTGTGTGGCGGACGCCGAGCCGAAGGAAAAAGCCTGGGTAAGGGTCACTTTTACGAGCCGACTATTTTTGCGAGGGTAAAGCCTGGCAGCAGGCTTGAGCAGGAGGAGATCTTCGGTCCCGTCCTTTCCGTGATTCGGGTGCGGACAGCCGACGAGGCTTTCACTGTCAATAACGATGTGAAGTACGGACTGTCATCTTCGTTGTATACCCGCGACGTCGGGACTGCATTTCAGGCACTAAATGACCTGGACAATGGTATCACCTATATCAACGCTCCCACGATCGGTGCTGAAGCACATCTTCCTTTCGGCGGGGTGAAGCAAACTGGAAATGGGCATCGCGAAGGCGGCTGGGAGGTGTATGAGTTCTATTCGGAGACAAAGGTAGGTTACATCGATTTCTCGGGTTCGTTGCAACGGGCTCAGATCGACAATTATCCGACATGAGTCGGTTCGCAGTTGGCATTTCGCATTATGTATTTTTATCGCACTTTCTACCCTTGAATCACTTGTGCAACGTTTGTTAATTCCGGACGGCGATGACGCATACTCACAGCAATGACCTGGCGCGAACGTTGAGTGAGCGTGTGGAGCGTCGAGTAAAAGGCCGCGGTATTTCGCGCGGACTTATCGAATCGACAGTTCGGCAAGTCGTAGCCGCCCTTCCGGCATCGACCGTGGGTAGCCCTTCGCAACCGGTCGCTTCGCTGGTCGCCGCGGTCTCCGCACGTTCAACGCCGGACCTCGCATCGCGCGTACGGCGCCTTTTGGACGCCGAGCACGTTCCGATCGTGGACATTGGAGTCGGGCACGCGGGGCAGCATACGGTAGTAACTCTTGAACTTTCTGGCCAGGCGCGTTCTGCGGTCGAGCGGCTTGCCGAACAACCTGGATATTTCGTAACGTTTCTCGATCCCGCTGACGCACGCAGCACATGAATGACCGCCCCGTAGCAATTACAGAGATCACAGAAGAGCAACGCAAGGAACTCCTGCGTCAGCTCAACCGCTCGCGCTCTGCACGGCATCTCTTCTGGGAATGGGCGAAGTCCTTTCAGATAGCAGTTCTGCTCTTTCTAATCATTCGCACTTTCCTCGTCGAAGCGTTCAAGATTCCGACAGGCAGCATGGAGCATACGCTCCTGGTTGGTGATTTTCTCCTTGTGAACAAGGCTGTGTACGGTGCTGAAGTGCCATTTACGGGCAAGCATCTTCCGGCCATCGAGCGGCCCGAGCGAGGGGATGTCGTGGTTTTCGAGTGGCCCGGAGACCTTTCGAAGGACTTCGTCAAACGCCTGATCGGCATGCCGGGCGACACCGTCGAGATGCGAGACGGTGCGGTACGTTTGAATGGCAAAATGCTCAACGAGCCGTATGTTGTGCATACCGAACCCGGAAGTGACCCGTCTCGCGAGGAGTTTCGCTGGCAACGCGATTATCTCGTGCGCTCGGCGGCGGCCAGTACCAGCTATCCCTCGCGCGACAATTGGGGACCGCTGATTGTGCCAAAGCGGAACTACTTCATGCTTGGTGACAATCGGGACAATTCGTACGATAGCCGGTATTGGGGCTTTGTCCCTGACTCCCTTGTGAAGGGAAGGCCTCTTGTCGTGTATTACAGTTACGCGCGAGACATAACCCACCGTTTTCCCTGGCTTACGAACATACGTTGGACTCGGCTCGGTGAAAGAATCCGATAGTACTGGTTCCGTGCAAGACGATGTACCGAGCCACGCCGCCGCGGGTGGTCTCGTTCCGCTGCACCCAGGAGCATCCCCTCGCATGCCCGCTACCGCTCGCCCCCATCGGAAGTCGTCTTACGATGACGGCTCGCTGGACCAGTATCTCCGCGACATCAGTGCGTACCCCTTAATCGACCGGAACGAGGAAGCCAATCTCGCACGGCTGATACGAGCTGAGGATCCCGACGCTCTCGACAAGCTGGTGCGATCCAATCTCCGCTTCGTCGTCTCTGTGGCCAAGAAGTATCAGAACCAGGGAGTGGCGCTGTCCGATCTGATAAACGAGGGAAACCTTGGGCTGATCCGTGCTGCCCACAAATTCGACGAATCCAAGGGAATCAAATTCATCTCGTACGCCGTGTGGTGGATTCGTCAGGCAATTCTGCAAGCGCTCGCAGAGCAGTCGCGCATAGTTCGAGTGCCTCTCAATCGTGCAGGGACCCTGCACCGGATTGGCAAGCGCGCGAATGCGCTACTTCAGGAGCTTGGGCGCGAGCCAACTCACAGTGAAATCGCCGAAGAGATGGATCTGACGGAGGAAGAGGTCTCCCGGACCATCTCCATCTCTCAGACGCATCTGTCTCTGGACGCGCCCATGACGCCCGGAGAAGACAACAGACTTCTCGACTATCTGCCTGATAATCTTAACCCGACTCCAGACGAGCTTACGTTCGGGAAAGCGCTCACGGAGTCGGTAGAGGAAGCGTTATCGTCGTTGCGCGAGCGGGAAAGCAGAATTCTGCGGCTGTATTTCGGATTGGATGACCAGGAGCCGATGACCCTGGAGCAGATCGGCTCGCTCCTCGGCATTACGAGGGAACGAGTGCGTCAGATCAAGGAGAAGGCGCTTTCAAGGCTTCGCCACGTATCTCGGGCGCGCTCGCTGGAATCGTTCCTGGGGTAGGACTGGGATTGCGGATTGCGGAACCGGTGAGTGCGAATCCTGGTCGCGTCTATGCCTAGCACAGGTCGCCGGCTCTCGCTATTCCCCAATTCAGCACTCGACGCGAATCTCGGCTCAGCTACCCCGGGTTAGCTGTTTCCGCGATCCGCAATCCCGTCTGAATCCGCAACCCTAATCACAACAGTAGGTTGTCACGACAGCAGGTCGAGATACTCGAATAGTCGAGGGTGGATGAAGCGAGCGCGTGCCTCGGATACCCGACGGCAGTTTTTGCCGAGGTATTCGACATTGAAATAGGTAGTCGTCACGACGCTGTTGGGAATGCGCGCTTCGGCGGGCGCACAGACTGCCTGAAAGCAGATGCGTCCGGGTTGTACAAAGGAGCCTAGCCCGAGCTGCACGGCTATAACGTTGCCGGTGCTTTCCGCGCGAGCCTCGTCCGTATATTCCTCAAAGAATCGAAACCCGCTCATTCGCGTATGCTCCGATGTACATGACGCCAGCAACGGCGCATGGATATTAAAATTTATCTCACCTTCACCCTTAGCGCGGCGCTGAGTGGTCCAACTGTCTGCTCGGTCCATCAGCAATCCGTTCACTCTTGACGATTCAGAGAACAGCTAGGGAACTAATGGACTGGGTCTCAAATGGGTGTTCTTATTCGACGGCTTCAATCTCGCTCGGTAACTCCTTCGTGACGCCACTGCTTTCGTGGCGCCCGCAGCGCTCCGGAGTGCGCGCCACGCCAAGCGTAACCGACGCGGGGCTTAGCACAACTACAGGCACTTTCGGACGGTCAACCAGCTGCCTACGCGTCAAGAACTGCTGCAAACAGCATACGGTATGATCGCCGAATGGAGGCCATTATCCTCCACTCACTTTACCCCAATTCCCCATCATGGTTCAACCAAGCTCATTCGACGTGACCACCGGAGTCGACCTTCAGGAAGTTGACAATGCGGTGAATCAGGCGCAGAAGGAAATCGCTCAGCGCTATGACTTCAAAGGCTCGAAGTCGAGTATCGAGTTCAACCGTGGAGAAAGCATTCTGGTACTTTTGGCGGACGACGACTATAAGATGCGGGCCCTTCTCGACGTCCTACAGACCAAGCTGATTCGCCGAAACGTTCCGGTTAAAAACCTCGATATTGGCGAGCCGAAGGCGATAGGTGGCGACATGGTGCGGCGGGACATCAAGCTCAAGATGGCGCTCGATGGCGACACTGCGAAGCAAGTGGCTGCAGCGATCAAGGACGCGAAGCTCAAAAAGGTTCAGGCCGCCATTCAGGGTGATCAAGTGCGCATCACTTCACCATCCAAGGACGATTTGCAGGGAGCGATGGCGCTTCTAAAAGCAAAGGATTTCGGAGTGGAACTGAAGTTCGGCAATTATCGGTAAGGTGAAATAGGGACAAGGGACAAGGGACAAGGGACGAGGGACAAGGGACGAGGGACAAGGGACGAGCGCCGAAGGCACCATTCAGCAGCGCAGGCACAGCACCATGCACCAGCATCAGCCGCCACACCGGGCAAACGAGCTTGGACATCCACAGGCGCCAGTCTAACTTGATTCCGCATCTCCTTGTCCCCTGTCCCCCGTCCCTAGTCCCTGTTTTCATGAAGATCGGTCTCATCACCCTCGGTTGCGACAAGAATACGGTCGATAGCGAGCGCTATCTGTCGCAGCTGGTTGATTACGGTGCTGAGCATACTTCTGTGCTGGAGGAAGCGGACGTCATCGTTGTGAACACCTGCGGCTTCATCGATGCCGCCAAGAGGGAGTCGATCGATGCGCTGGTGGAGGCAGGGCGGCTCAAGATCGACGGCGCTTGTCGGGCCGTAGTCGCGATCGGGTGCATGGTCGAGCGGCACAAGAATGAGCTCATGGAGGCCTTGCCCGAGGTGGATCTGTTCATCGGCGCCTCCGAAATAGGCCGCCTTATCCCTGAACTTTCCGAGCGCGGACTGCTTGCTGACGTCCCCTCGCCGCACCCCGGCGAGCGATTTTACGCCGGCGACCTTCCGCACGTGCGGTATCTGAAGGTCAGCGAAGGGTGCGATCATGGGTGCGCGTTCTGCGCCATCCCGCTCATGCGGGGACGGCATCGTTCGTTTGCGCTCGATGAGATGATTGCCGAGGCGCAGTTGCTGGAGGCTCAGGGCGCACGCGAGCTGAACCTTGTGGCACAGGATCTCGCGCACTACGGTCGTGACCGGCGGAGTGAAGGTGGTCTCCCCGAGCTTCTCGAGGCTCTTGTGGCTGAGACGTCCATTCCGTGGATACGAATGCTATACCTGTATTCCGCCGGCATCACTCCGCGCCTGCTGGAAGTCGTCGCGCGGGAGCCCCGAATCCTCCGCTACCTGGACATGCCGATGCAGCATGCGGCGGATTCTGTGCTCATGCGCATGCGTCGCCCCGAGCGCACACGCACCATTCGCGAGAAGGTGGCGCGTTTTCGCGATGCGGTGCCCGGCATCGCTATCCGGACCACGTGCATCGTTGGCTTCCCGGGAGAGACCGGCGAAGATTTCGAGCAGCTACTCACCTTTCTCGAGGAGATTCGCTTCGAGCGTGTGGGAGCTTTTACCTACTCTCCGCAGGAAGGAACACGCGCGTATGGCTACGCGGATGACGTCCCCGACGAAGTAAAGCGGGAGCGGCTGGAGCGCCTGACGGATCTGCAGCGCGCTCTTACCGCGGAGCGCTACGAGGAGCGCCTGGGAAGTACGGTCCGCCTGCTCGTAGATCGGCCGGCGACCGAGACGACGTCCGCGCAAGCTCGCGCACAGTGGCAAGCGGATGACGTAGATGGTGTCACCTGGCTCATGGGTGCTGATGCTGAGGCTGGAACTTTTGTTGACGCGCGCATGGAT
>JACDCM010000227.1 GCA_013817545.1 Gemmatimonadaceae bacterium
TCCATACGTCTCCTGGCCGAGCGGATCATCAATGGCCAGCAGGACGAAATTGCCATCATGCAGCGGTGGCTACGTGTTCGTCGGCAACCGGTGCCAGACGCGCGCACCATCGGGATGAAGATGATGATGAACGGTGTCGAGCATGCGATGTCGATGCCGGGAATGCTCACCGAAGACCAGATGAAAGAGCTGGAAAAGGCGAGAGGAAAGGAATTTGATCGCCTGTTTCTGAGTATGATGATCCAGCATCACCGCGGCGCCGTTTCCATGGTGAATGAGTTGTTCAGCTCCTACGGCGCGGGTCTGGACGACACCGTGTTCAAGTTCGCCTCCGACGTCAACGTCGATCAGTCCACCGAGATCGAACGGATGCGGAAGATGCTCGCTGCGCTAACGCTCGGAATTCAGTTACAATGATCGATATTTTGCCAGATACTCGTGTGCTCGACTCCGCCCCACCAACAAGGAATCAACCATGACACTGTTCAAGCTGTCGCTGGTCACTGGGCTGTTGGCCGTATCCGCGTGCGCCCGGTCAACGTCGTCGTCGCCTCCGGTCGCCCCCTCGCCAGGCTCCGATCCGCGCATTGGTCTCCGCGCTGGGCAGATGGATGCCGGCGAAGCAACGTGGAATCTGAAACTGCTTTCCAAGACCGTACCGCCAGAACGGTTCGCCGGCAGCACCAACTCGGACCTTGCCTTCACCGGCAACTACGTCATCCAGGGCAACTACAACGGCTTCCAGGTCTGGGACATCTCGAATGCCAGCAAGCCCACCTTGAAGACGGCGTACTTCTGCCCAGCGTCTCAGAGCGACGTCTCAGTGTACCGCAACCTGCTATTCATTTCCGGCGAAGGCCTTGGCGGACGCATCGACTGCGGCGGTCAGGGTGTAAAGGACACGGTCAGCGCGGATCGCCTGCGCGGTCTGCGCGTATTCGACATCAGCGACATCGTCAATCCGAAATACATCACTAGCGTGCAGACCTGCCGCGGCTCGCATACGCATACGGTGCTGGTCGATCCAAAGGACGCTGACAACGTCTACGTCTACATCTCGGGTTCGGCTGGAGTGCGGTCGCCCAACGAGCTTGCGGGCTGCGTTAGCGCGACACCGGACAAGGACCCCAACTCGGCGCTGTTTCGCATCGAAGTGATCAAGGTGCCGCTGGCCCGCCCCGAGCAGGCGGCGATCGTCAGCTCTCCGCGAATCTTCAATGATCTTGTCGCACCTCCGGAACACGGCGAGGCAGCAGAGGATATCGCCGCCGCCGCGAAGGTCGCCGCCGCCGCGCGTGAGCGGGGGATGTATACCGCCAAGGTGAACGGTGCGGAGTACGTTCTGCAGCCGCAGTTCATCAAGCCCATGCTGGACAGCATCGTAATGGCTCGTAACGGCACCGGCGCGCCGACGGCCGCAGACAGCGCCAGGCTGCGTACCGATCTCCAGAGCATCGTCGACAGACTCGTTGGCGCCCCGGGGGCCGGTGGCGACCCTCGTCCGGGTCCCACCCAATGCCATGACATTACCGTTTTTCCGGAGATCGGTCTGGCCGGCGGCGCCTGCGAGGGCTACGGGTTCCTTCTCGATATCAGCGATCCGATTCGGCCGGTTCGCATAGGTGCGGTAGCCGACTCCAACTTCTCATACTGGCATTCGGCCACATTCAACAACGACGGCACCAAGATTCTCTTCTCGGACGAGTGGGGCGGTGGCGGCGGAGCGAAATGCCGCGCCACGGACAAGAAGGAGTGGGGCGCGAACGCGATCTTCGCGCTGGAGAACGGGAAGATGGTGTTCAAGAGCTACTACAAGTTGCCGGCGCCACAGACTGCGCAAGAGAATTGCGTAGCGCACAACGGATCACTGATCCCGATCCCGGGACGCGACGTGATGGTGCAGGCATGGTATCAGGGTGGAATCTCCATATTCGACTGGACCGACGCCGCGAACCCGAAAGAGATTGCCTACTTCGACCGCGGACCGGTGGACGCCACCACGATGGGGAATGGCGGGTCATGGTCGGCATACTGGTACAACGGCAACCTTGTCAGCTCCGAGATCTCCCGAGGTCTCGACATCGCCGAGCTGACGCCGAGCGAGTTCGTCTCGCAGAACGAAATCGATGCGGCCAACACGGTGCATCTCGATTATCTGAATGCGCAGGGGCAGCCCAAGTTCGTATGGCCGCCGAGCTTCGCACTGGCACGCGCCTTCGTCGATCAGCTCGAGCGGTCGAAGTGCCTCGGCGCGGACAGGATTGCCGCCGTCAGGCAGGGGTTGGCGACCGCGGAGAAAGCATCCGGAGCGGAGCGTCGTGAATCGCTGACGCAAATGGCGGCGCAGCTCGGTAGTGAGGCGAACTCGTCGTGCGATTCGGGGAAAGTGCGGAAGCTGGAAGAGGCGGTAAAAAACCTGGCCGCGATTCTGACCTGAGGCGATGTGCACCATCCACGGGCGGTACGGTAAAGCTTACGCCGCCCGTGGCCAGTACATGATAACGGCGACACCAACGATGCAGAACACGCTTCCCGCGGAGGTCTCGGCTACTCGCTGGACGCGCCGTACCGTGGCCGGTTGAGCGGGTACGTGTGGTTCGTGCTGCGGCAGTAGAGGAACTGACCTCAGCGCAAGCGCCCATCTTGACGCGTATGTCGTCGCGCGATATGTTGTACTCCAATATATCGCACACCACCATGACTATTTCTGAACTGAAGAAAGGAAGCGCCGAGCTGCTGATCCTCTCCCTCCTCGAGCACGAGCCTCGACACGGTTATCAGCTCTGCAAGCTCATCGAAAGTTCCTCGAAGGGCGCGCTCAAGTTCAACGTCGCGTCGCTCTACCCGCTGCTCTACCGGATTGAAGAGCGTGGATGGGTACAGGGACGCTGGGTGGAGAAAGCGGGACAGCGCCGCCGCAGATACTACCGGCTCACCGCGCCAGGCAAGAAAGCCCTCGACACCGAGCGCCGAAGCTGGGCCGACTTCGTCACGGCGGTCCAGGGGGTCATCGGTCCCGAATACGTCTAAGACCAAAAGTCCGTAACACCGTTCCGGGAGACTGCAATATGCGCGACTGGAAAAGTGAAGTCCGGCGACGGTTGCACGATCTCCAATTGGCACCGGCCCGGGAAAGTGACATCGTCGAGGAGATGGCGCAGCATCTCGAGGACCGATACGGCGAGCTGCTATCGCGCGGAATGACGGATGCCGAAGCACGTGGCGCGGCACTCACTGAGCTCGCCTCAACCGACGTGCTCGCAGAGGCAATGCGCAACGTCGACCGCGCTCCGCGGTCCGATCCACCGGTCCTCGGCGCTGCCGGGCCCAGTCTCTGGCGAGCGATATGGCGAGACGTCGGTTACGGCTTGCGATCACTGCGGAAGAGCCTTGGCTTCACAAGTATCACGATTCTTACCCTGTCGCTCAGCATCGGCGCCAGCGTCGCGATTTTCAGCATTGTGAACACGGTGCTGCTCCGCCCGCTTCCGTTCCCTGGCGCGGAGCGGACGGTGGCGTTCTGGGGCACCGCTCCGGAGAAGGGACTCCCCGAGGTGAGATTCCCCGACGCACTCGTCAACCACTTCAGTGTTCGAAGCCGAAGCCTCGACCACGTAACAGCGTTCTCGAGCGATAATCTCGTTCTCACGGGTTTCGACGAACCAGAACTGATCAACGGGACGAGCGTTACGATGAGCTTCTTCTCCCTTCTCGGAGCAAGAGCGCTCCACGGGCGGACCTTCGTACGAGGCGAGGACGTTGACAGGAAGAACCTGGTTGCCGTGATCAGCCACAAGCTTTGGCAGCGCCGGTTCGGTGGCAAGCCAGAGGCTGTAGGCACGCTCATCACCCTGAATGGGCTGCAGGGAGTAGTTGTCGGCATCATGCCGCCGGAGTTCGACTTTCCCAACCGAACCGACGCATGGGTACCCCTCCCCATCAATCCACAGTCGCTTGACTGCTGGTGCTTTCAGACGATCGGAAGGCTGAGGGCTGGCTTCACGCCGGACGATGCGGCAGCGGACATCGCTGGGCTCTCGGACGACTTCTGGCGGGAACGGGAGCCAGGTGCGGTCCGAACCGAGCGATCGGTCGTTGTCGCCAAGCCGCTCGCACGGGTCCTTACCGGCGAGGTCAGGACGCCACTCCTGGTCCTGTTCGGCGCGGTCGGCATGGTGCTGCTGATCGCCTGTGCGAACATTGCCAACCTGTTGCTGGCCCGCGGCACGGCCCGGAACCGTGAGATTGCGCTGCGCTGCTGTCTCGGTGCGACGCGTGCGCGAGTCGTCCGGCAGTTGCTCATCGAGAGCATGCTGCTCGCCGTCGTCGGCGCGCTGGGAGGACTCGCCCTCGCGGCAGTATCCGTTGACGCGCTCGGCCGAGTAGTGCTGGAGCGAGTGACATATCTACAACGAATCGAGCTGGATCTCGCTGTCGTCGCATTCGCGATCACTGTGGCCGTCGGTGCGGGGTTGCTGTTCGGTGTGCTGCCCGCCCTCCGCGCGACGCGGGTCGACCTCGTCAGTTCGCTCAAGGATGGCGGCCGTGGAAGCCGAGGCGGGATGAGCCGGAGGCTTAACCATGGCTTCGTCGTGACGCAGATCGCGTTGTCGCTTATGCTGCTCGTGGGAGCGGCGCTGCTGCTCCGAAGCTTCCGGAATCTGCTGGTGGTGGACCCTGGATTTGGCGCTGAGAATGTGCTCGTAGCGCGCGTGTCGCTTCCGTACCAGGGCTATAAGGAGCCGGAACGGGTTCGCGACCTGTATTCCAGACTGGCGGACGGGTTGCGCGGCCTGCCTGGCGTCCGAGCGGTAGCTCTGACTGAGACAGCGCCGTTCAGTCAGGGAGGCAATCAGATGGAGTTCGTCATTCAGGGACGCGAACCCTCGGCATCCGAGGCAACGCCGGTGGCGAGCAATCGCTCAGTGACGTCTGCGTACTTTCAGGCGATCGGGACGCCGATTCTGCGGGGTCGTGCGTTCACCGATTCAGACAAGCAGGGAGCGCGGTTTGTGGCTATCGTCGACGAGACGCTCGCGCGCCGTTACTGGCCCGACGGCGATGCCGTGGGACGCCGGGTGCGGCTGGGAGGATCCAGCAACCCGTGGCTGACGATTGTCGGCGTCGCGAAAACGGGGAAGCATGGAAGCCTGGGAGCGCTACCGGACCACTACGTCTACGTTCCGTTCGCGCAGTCGCTACGGTGGTCGATGGACCTGATTGTCCGAACCGCCGCCAAGCCTGAACGTCTCACCGCCGCGGTACGACGCGAGCTGCGCGCGCTCGACCCACAGCTTCCGTTATACGACGTGCATACGCTGGAACAGGCTGTGTCCGACTCTCTGAGCACACGCCGGCTCATGAATGTGCTACTCTCGGCCTTCGCGATTGCCGCCCTGTTGCTGGCCGCTATCGGAATCTCTGGCGTGATGACGTTGGAGGTGGCCAGCCGTACGCCGGAGTTCGGGATACGCCTTGCACTCGGGGCGGAGCCCGGCGAGGTGAGGAGCCTGGTTCTCCGCCAGGCGATGCGACTCGTTCTGCTCGGAATGGCGGCGGGTCTGATCGGTGCTGCGGGAATTACGCGCATCCTCGGGTCTATGCTATTCAATGTGCAGCCTGTCGATCCGCTGACTTTCGGTGGAGTCGCGATCCTGCTCGCGACAGTCGCGCTTGCGGCGTGCTATTTCCCGGTGCGGCGCGCGACCGCTACAGATCCGTTGCAGGCGTTACGGGCGGACTGAGAGATGCGAAGTGCGGACAAACAGCACGCACGAGTCATTGCGAGCCGCGAAGCGGCGAAGCAATCTCCTCTTCGTCGCCATGCCAGTCACGGTGAGTCGCGAAGCGGTATCTCCAAGCCTGTCTTTCGTCGGCGTGTGTAGCTGAGCGCTGGAAGAACGCCGCAAAAGCGCATCTCGACCTGTCGCCGATGTCTTGCGAACGGAACACCGAACTCCAATATTCCTCCACAATGGAGGACAAATGGCCACACTAAACGTGAAGAACCTTCCCGACGTGCTTTATCGCAAACTCAAGGCGCGCGCGAAACGCGAGCGCCGCTCGGTCGCTCAGGAAGTTGCGCACATCCTTGCCACCGCGCTAACCGAGCCGCAGCCGCTGTCGATCGCCGCGTTACGCGGCTTGGGCAAGGAACACTGGGTCGGTGTGAACGCAACAGATCATGTGGAGCGTGAGCGAAGCGCGTGGGATTGATCGATGCACTCGGACCGGGTCCGGTTGCAGTGGACACGGCGGTTTTCATTTATCTCATCGAAGAGCATCCGGCGTACCTTCCCGTCGTCGAGCCACTCTTTGACGAGGTCGCCGCCGGCATGCGGGAGATCGTGACATCCGCGGTCACGCTGCTCGAGGTGCTGGTGGTGCCCTTCCGAACTGGCGAGGTGGCGCTCGCAGGGCTTTACGAGGCCCTCCTTACGCGCAGTCGCGGATTACGCCTCGTCGAGATCGACCGGGGCCAGCTCCGTGCAGCTGCGCAGCTTCGAGCTCACTACGATTTGCGAACCCCGGATGCACTACAGCTTGCCGCGGCGCTCTCGTCGCGATGCTCGGCATTCGTCACAAACGATCGTCGCCTGCCGCCTCTACCGGGTCTCCCGATCATGCAGGTGAGCAATCATCGCTAACGTACGT
>JACDCM010000228.1 GCA_013817545.1 Gemmatimonadaceae bacterium
TCGCGTGGCGAGCTCCGCGTAACAGAGAGCGCCAGCGAGAGCGAGCAGGCCACCCGCAAGCCAGACCGCGACCACCAGCGCCGGTTTTCCGGCGAGGCCCGCAACGTAGGACGGCACTGTAAAAATCCCCGCGCCGACGACACTGGCTACCACGAGAGCGGCTCCGTCCATCGAGCCGAACCGTCCGGCACCAGGGATCACTTGACGCCACGGCGCGCGGCGATCAACCACTGCCGTTGCGCGTGGTCACTCGCCTTCTGGTCGACGAAGGTGACCTCGGTGGAGACGATCTCGAATCCCTGCGCCTCGAGGTCGTCGCGCACGAAGTCGAGCGCCAGCGTGTGACGCGCCGTCTGCTCCTTGCGCGTGTGGACCGAATCAGCAGGCGCGTTGTCGACGATCACGAGCAGGCCACCGGGCTTGAGCGCGCGCTTGACGCCATCGAGTACCGGCACTCGCTTCGTCATCTCGTGGTACGCATTCAGCATCACCACCCCGTCCAGCGTGCCGAAAGGGAGGCGGGGATCATCGTCTTCGGCGAGCACGAGCTCCACGTTCCGCAACGTATCCTTCGCCAATGTCTCGGCGAGCTTATTGAGCGCATCCTCGCTGATGTCGACCGCGAAAACGCGCCCGCTCGCGCCTACGTGCCGCGCGAGCCGGGCGGTAAGCCAACCCTCGCCCGCGCCCAAATCTGCGATGCGGCTTCCGGGTCTTGCGCCGAGCGCGGTGAAGATATCGGGCACTCGCTGCCACGTCTCCCGTTTTACCGGTTCGCCGGTGTTACCCCGTGCGGCCGCGCCCTGCGGCGCCGGCGTACGGAATTGGGCTAGTACCGGGACCGGCGCGGAGAAGAGGGCGAAGGTGAGAGCGATTTTGGCGAGCGGACGTGTGCGCATTAAATCCTCCGGATCGGGTTGCCCGCAATCTCGGATCGCCAAGCTCGCGCATGGCGAGAGGATCGTGCGCGAATTGTGAGAGACTTACGGCCGCAGGCGGTACCCCACCTTGTGCACTGTAAGGATGTGCCGCGGCTCCGACGCATTATGCTCCAGCTTCCGGCGCAGCTCGGCGATGTGCGCATCTACCGTACGCGTGGTCACGGAGCGGTCGTATCCCCAGACGGTGCGCAGCAGATCGTGACGCGTCAGCGGTTTGTCCGAACTGGCGAGCAGCGCTAGCAGCAGCTCGAACGCTCGCGGAGTCAGAGATATTTCCGCGCCATCGCGCCGGACGACGCGTCGCGTCGCATCGACTTCAACATCCCCGATTTTCCACAAGCTTCGAGGGGCGTACGCCGCCGGGTTCATCCGCCGCAGCAATGCCTGCACCCGCAGCAGCAGCTCCATCACGCCGAACGGCTTCGTGACGTAGTCGTCCGCGCCAACACGGAAGCCGCGCACTCTGTCGATCTCTTCGGCGCGCGCGCTTAGGATCAACACCGGCGTATCCATCCCGCGGGCGCGCAACGCCGAGAGGACTTCGTAGCCGTCGATCCCCGGGAGCATGAGGTCGAGGATGATGAGGTCGGGGGCTCGGGCACCTGCTTCCACGAGCGCCGCTTCCCCGCTTTCGGCGACCGCGACCTCGTAGCCCTCGACCTCGAGGTTGGCGCGCAACCCCAACGCGAGGTTGCGTTCGTCTTCGATCACGAGAATGCGAGTCACGCCCGAGCCTGCAGCGACTCGGCCGGCGCGACGGGTGCTGATGGGTATGCAGCCGCGATAGCCACTATAAACCGGGCGCCACCGGACGGAGACCGCTCGATCCAGACGCGGCCGCCGTGTGCGGCGACGAGATCACGGACGACCGCAAGTCCGATCCCCGCGCCGGCCGCGCTGCCCCGTTCCATCCGGACGAACGGCTCAAAGACGCGCTCGCGCCATTCGGTTGGCACACCCGGGCCGGAGTCATCCACCATGATCCTGACATCGCCGTTGTGCTGCTCGGCCGAGATATCCACCGAGGTGCCGCGGCCGCCGTGTTTGACAGCGTTGTCGAGCAGATTAAGGATGATCTGACGGAAAGCGGCACGGTCCAACTGGGCGAACACTTCGTCCTCAAAGTGCAGCGCAATAGTCGCGTCGGCCGCCTGAGCGATCGGCGTGAACGCTTCAATGACGTCCGCAACTTCCCTGGCGACGCTGGCGGACTCCACGCGCAGCGTCTCACGGCCGGACTCCAGGCGCGAGAACCTCAATACGCTCTCGACCAAGCCGGTGAGCCGGCGCGCCTCGGCGAAGATGATGGACGCAAACTCGCGTCCCTCGCCAACGCTGCGCTCGCGGCCGAGCGCCAGCGTCTCGGCGAACATCGAGATCTGCGCAAGCGGCGTGCGGAGCTCGTGCGACACGTTGGTCACGAAGCGTGTGCGCACACGCGCGAGCTCGCGGCTCCGCTGCTCCTGAACGAGGCCGACTCCGGCGAGCACGGACGCAACGACTATCATGAGCGCAAGCGAGGGAAGCTGGGATGGCGGTGTGCCCCCGACCAGCAGCACGTTCGCGAGCCTGGGAGAGAGATCCACCGTTGTCAGCAGCTCCCCCGATTCCAGCCCCGTGCTATCCGTGGCGGCGGTGGAACCAAGCGGCTGCGCCGTGGCGAAGACGATTCCGCCATCCTTGCGCGACAGGCGGACGGCGACGTCTGTCTCATCGATGGCGCTGTCGTTGATCGCAGGAAGGAGATTGGCCTCACGGATCACCTGGTTGAATCGGTTGCGCAACGCGCGGGGATCGGCGACCACGCCATATACCGCCCTGAGAGGCCCATCTGCTGTATGAATCATCCAGAGCGCGATTGCGTGCGCGGCACCTCCGCTGCTGTCGAAAAGCACCCGGTGGGGCTCGTCGACGCTGCGTGCGGTTCGGGAGAGATCCGACAAGCGACGCAAGAGCATCGCACGGGTATCATCATCGACCGTGCGGCCAGCCGTCTCGAGGATCCGCGAGCTGGCGTCGTACGCAAAAGCGAACCGCGCGTGCTCGAGGAAGGCAACGTCGCGCGTCGGCCGGTAGGCGAGGATCCCGGCCGGCGGCTGGATGTGATCGGCCGAGCCGGTGCGCTGGTGCCCCTTCGCGATCCCCGAGAATGCGCGCATCGTCTCATCGTGCACCGCCGTACTTGCTCGGCGCGAGTACTGCCACGCGGCGATGCTGGCAAAGTCGTGTACGACGCGGTGCGTTACGGCCGCATAACGCAGCTCCGCACGCCAAGTGCGCACCGTGACGAGAAGAAGCACGAGCAGTGGCGCAAAGAGCGCCGCGGACACGATCCACCGCTTGTGATCACCAGGCCCACCGGATCGCGCGCGCGGCACAGGTGTGATAGTGGACATGCGCAGAAGCTAGCTCAGGAAACGGAGCGGTCCGCGAAGGAAATGTGAAGGAGATGTAAAAGGAAGGGCGGCTGGTGGTGCCAAGCCAGGACTACTTTCTTTGACTCCCGGCCACGCCACCGTCGGAAACGAGCTCGACAAGACAAGGAGGAAATGGACGGGAATGAGCGCCCAACGGGACCGCCTCCTAAAGAAAACCAACTGAAGAACAGACAGGTGGACCTGCCCCCATTTCGTGGTTCATGGCATCTGCGTGCCGAGCGCGTATCCCACGGCGCGGTTTGCCGTCCTGCCGGCCACGACTGCGGTGAAACCAGCATCTCTCATCAGTGCTTCTGCCTCGCGCGCCGTTTGCATGCCCTTGTGGCCATGAACCAGTGCGATGGGGTTTAGAGATGCAAGAAACCCCTTCTCCTGCGCGAGGTCGAGGATGAGCAACCGTCCTTTTGGTCTCAACACTCGGCGCATCTCCCTGATAGCCTGTTTGCGTCCATCTCGCGGAAGGTGATGCATCATCAAGGTGCACAGCACCAGGTCGAAGGCACCGTCCTCAAAGGGAAGAGCCTGCGCAGGCGCGACGGCAATGGTCACTTCGAGGCCCGCGCGAGCGGCCTTCTGCCTGGCACTTGCTACCATCTCCGCCCCCGCATCGATGTCGTGCACTGTCCCTTCCGTGCCGACGCGCCGCTTCGCGGCGAGCGCAAGCTGTCCTGTGCCGCAGCCAACATCGAGTACATGTTCGCCGGGTGAAACGCGGGCGAGGTCCAGCGCACCCTCGCGGAATACGCGCGCTCGGCCGAGCGTCAGCACCGGCACCAACACATCGTATAAGGAAGGCCAGCGTATGATACTTCCCGCTGCAGTGGAGCTGGTGGTGGAATTCTGCACCGGGGACCGGGGCTTACCATGGAGGGCCATCATCAACCTCGCAAAGAAGCTTCAAGGATTATGGCGCACGGAAACGCTCGAACGTAGAGGTCCGGGGACGCTTCAAGGCGCGGTGTAACAATGACGCCGTACGAGTCATGCACGTCCATCTGAACACCCTCCAGCATCGCGATCCGCGTGTGTATCCCTGCTCCCAAAAGCGACAACACGCGGGCTGGTCAGCTGGCTTAAGCTGGGCAGTTGAAGTCTTGTTACGGCTCCGCGCCCCATGGCGCCGGCGGCGGCGCGACCGGCCGCCCTGTGTCGAACTCCAAACGGAAGCGTCGGTCCGTACCCTCGCGCCGCAGCGCGTAGGCGAAGCGCTGGCCGGCCTGATCGACCTCGACTGTCCACACGTTCGTGCGGGCAGGCGGAATAAGTGTCGCCGTGTGTGCGTCCGCGTAGAACTCCTGCCGCGTGGCCGACCCCGCGCTTCGTGTATCGCCCCCGTATTGAGTGACACTGTCTTCGCTGCCATCCGCGTGCCGATGATCGTGCTTTAGGCGAAGCCCACGTTCGGTACGAGAGAGCACCCAGGTCCGTGACCGGTCTGCGCCGGCATGTAACGGGATGCGAATCTCAGCGGGTGAGCAGCGGCGCACGTGCATCGTGAGCTCGCTTCGGCGGAAGTTGCTGTCGGCGGGCGACCCTTCGGTCAGCTGCCCGACAAACGCTCGGCCGCACAGAGCCTGCAGCCCGGTCCAGAAAGCATCCTGGGGTGCGGCGGCAGCGATCGACGGCGGCTGCGGGGCGGAACGGCAGCCGAGTGCAAGGCTGGTGACCAGCGCCGCGAGGATGGGGAAACGATGCGGAAGCATTCGCGTGTGATTGTAAGAGTAGGAAAGGGCGGTTGTGCGGTAACGGCGTCGAGAATCCGGAAAGCTAGGGATAATGGTGGACCGTGGCTCACGGTAACCCGCGCTGGAGTACCGGCAGCCGGGCGAGCGTGGTGTCCACCAGAGCGCGGATGAGGGGTGTGTTCGTCGGCGACAGGTGCCCGGTTGTGAGCCAGATGATCGTCTTCGGCTCACTCGCCGCAGTATACAGCGCCCGCACCGCCTGCACCGGCATTTGGCGATCGTCCCGTCCGTTGACCATGATCACGGGGCGCGGCGAAATACGCGCGACGTAAAGTGAAGGATCGAACTCGTCGTACAGTTGGCTGAAGAACCACGCGGCTACTGACCGAAGGAACCGCGGCTTCAGTGTGAGATTAGCCTCGAGCACGGCCCCGAGATCACCCGCGCCATAGATCAGCCCCACGTTCCGGAACCGTTTGTCCTCCGCTGCGGCACGCACGCCGAAGGGTACCGCGAACGACGTCACTACCATTGCTACGCGCAAGCTGTCTACGTCGGCACGCTGCGTAAGGTACGCGCCACCCAACGAGAAAAGTCGGGGAATCCGGCGCAGCTCGCGGCCGATTCTGTCGCTCTGAAGCAGCACTGTCAGGGGATCTATTTCATTGGGAACTCCCTCGGGATAATCCAGCGAAAGGACGACTACATCGCCGAACTCAGGTGGAAGAAAGTCCAATGCGGCGCTGTTGAGCTCGCGGCCATCGTTGAGCAGCACCGCTGGGAATGGACCGCCGCCCTGACGAGGGCGCAGCAGCTTGCCGCTGGCGGTTTCTCCGCCGGCTCGCAGCCGTACTCTGTAGAGGTCGTAACGACCGCGCGCCTGGTCGTACGTCACCTCGGCGCTCACCGGTGCATCGATCCGGATGGCCTTGGTGGCGTGACAGGCCGCGAGGAGAGCGGCCGCCACGACTGCGTACAGGTAACACATGGCCGGGAACTAACCCCGGAGCTGCGGCTGTCGCCAGGGTAGTCCCGCTGGCTTTCCGCCTGCGGCGTGAACCATCACATTCCTCAAGTAACGTATGGGTCCCAAAAACCGCTCTTCGGTTCGATCTGCTGAACAACGTCAATCCATGTGCCCGAAGGATCCCGGAGAGCAAACCGCCGCTGGCCCCATGGCTCGTCCCGCAGGTCATAGACAAACGTGGCGCCGGCATCCCGAAGCCGAGCGAACTCTGCTGCCGCGTCGGGACCTGCAACGTCATGAAAACGCCGGCCCCAGTGAAAACCTCGGGTCCGGGTGGCGACGAAGGGTGATCGGGATCCATGAAAGCGACGTTCCTGGGTGGCTCACCGGGCAGCGCTAGCAACGTGAACCAGGAGGCCTCAAAAACCACGGCGCACTTGAACCATCGGACGTAAAAGTCCCGGCACTCTTTATGGTGCGGTGTGACAACAACGGAATACGAGTCCTCCACTTGCATCTGCGTGCCCTCCAGGATGGCGACCAGTTTTTATGTCCCTGCCGACGTATGATCTTCGATACCGACTAATCCGAAGAAGAACGGCGTCTAGTTCGGCAGGACGTGA
>JACDCM010000229.1 GCA_013817545.1 Gemmatimonadaceae bacterium
ATGCACGGCTCGATGGAGCCGCTGAGATTCGCTGGCGCACGCCGGTTGCGGCGTGTACGTACGTGCTGAGAACATGCTCCCTCTGAAGTCCAAGGACGCACGCGGTCCGGATCCGAGCGTTACATGACGCTCGCCGAAAGCGCGTGACATACCTGCCGAGGCGGCCGGTTACGGACGGCCTGGCAGCTCACCAACGTGGTACGGTTGTGAGTTGGACTAAGCCCGAGGAGGGGGGAGCTCGGGTGGAAAGGTCTGCGAAGATGGTTCGAGGGCAGACGCAGCGACGACTCGCGACGGGGCGACAGACTGCGCATCGACTGCGGCCAGCGGTATAGTCATGAAGCTGCCAGCACACGGCGCCATGATGTGGCACGCAGCGAGCGATGCTGGTTGGTCACACGGCGGCTGACTGGGCACCGAATCGTCGGTCGGCAGGGGGTTCGTGTTGTCGGCGGTCATGTCCATTCCGGCCATGCGACCGTCGGCCGACGCTGTTTCGTTCCCTGACGCACTACCGTTGCTGGGCATTACACACGCCGCGCCGCTGCCAGCCGCCAGAAGCTGGAGGGCGAACGAGCCAGAGAGCAGAATTGCGACGAGAGAGCGCTTCACGGAATACAGACGATTATTGAATGTCTAACGGTACGAGACACTTAGCCGTTGTGCTGCAACAATACCCGTTGGGCGTTGGAAGTTCCAGTCCGTCGCCTTGGCTCACCTTCAGGCGGACGAACCAGGAGCGCCGAAGCATGGTCCATGTTCGCGGCGGACCCGTGCTCACCGAGACCGGTTATCTCTGCGGTGTCGCGCGGATGAAGCGCAGTAACTCGTCCGGGGCGTACACTTTGAGCCGAGGCTTCGGGAATCCCTTTGGATCGCGCGTGACTATCGCTCGCGCGCCGGCATGGCGGGCTGCTTCGTGTAGTACGGCGTCTTCGAAATCTGGATATCCAAGGTCCAGCGCGTCGGTGAGCGCTGCCCGGGTGACGGGGGCCACCTCGAACAAGCCTAGCAGTGTGCGAATGTGCCGGTGGGCCTGGGCGGCTCCGACCGCCTCGGTGGCGAGGTAGTGTATCGTGGTGATCGTCGTTGCGCCGAGCAGACCCTCCAGATCCTGCCCCGCGACCCGATCAAGCAGGGCGACTGCTGGGCCTGCGTGCGGCGCGCGCGCGAGCAAGACATCCAGGATCACGTTGGTGTCGAAGAGCACTCTCACCGGTGCTTCTCGACGAGGTGAGCCCGGTAATCGGCCTCATCTAGTCGAGCGCCAGCGAGCGCCCCAACAAGCGAGTTCACGGCTGGGGACTGGGCCACGACCTCTGTCGCGGGTCCGCCAGCGGGGGCCTCCAGGCGACCGAAGAAGTCGGCGACGATCTCGGACACCGACTTGCCCGCATGCTTGGCGTAAGCCTTGGCGCGCCGAATGAGGCGCTGCTCAAGGCGGAGTGTGAGTTTGGTTTGCACAATGGCCTATTGACGTACAAGAATGTGGCACAATATACGTCACCCGCTGGTCGTTGTCTAACACTGGAGGCCCACGCGGCGTTTGCCGTGGCAAGTCGCGAGCGCCTCACATGGCCTCTGGCCCGCTGTGCTGCCAGGTCGTGCCGCGGTCGTAAGGTATTGACAAACACCAACCGAATTCGTAGGAACACGCAACTCGATTCGCACTGAGGGCTCATATTCACGAGGAGACTTCCATGCCAAAACTGCGTTGTTGCCGCAAGACTTTCATTGTCCTGGCCGCCGTCCTGTTCGGCGTCCCCGCATTCGCACAAACCCCAGACGGTCGGATCACCGGTGTGGTGCGCGACACGCGCGGAACACCGCGTGAGGGAGCCAGGGTCGCAGCCACCAATGTCGCCACGCGCGTCACTAGAAGCGCGATCACGGCGGCCAGTGGCACCTACACGATCTCCGACCTCGAATCCGGCACCTACACCGTCTCCGCAACGCTGATCGGCCTCCGGCGCGCTACGCGCGCGGATGTGCTGGTCGCCGGAGAAACCACGGTTGACTTCGTGCTCGATCCGGTGGCGCTTCAGGAGGTCATCGTCACAGCGACGCTCCGCGAGCAGGAGCTGGCCGACGTGCCCTTCTCGATCGCGGCCCCCACCGCGCAGGTGCTGCGCGAGCGTGGCGCCGAGAACATCGAGGCGATCGCGGCCAACGTGGCCGGGTTCAGCGTGCAGAACCTCGGACCGGGACAAAGCCAGGTTGCGATTCGCGGAGCATCCGCTGGCCAGATCGCGCGCGATCAGCCAGGCGTCAAGGAACAGGCGGGCGTCTACCTCGATGACTCACCGATCTCCCTCTCGTTGTTCACGCCGGACCTTGACCTGTTCGATCTCTCGCGCGTGGAAGTGCTGCGCGGGCCGCAGGGCACACTGTTCGGTTCCGGTTCTCTCGCCGGCACGGTCCGGTACATCACCAATCAGCCGGAGCTCGGCGTGCGCAGTACGTTCGGCGAGGTCGGGGGCAACTGGATCAACAGCGGCAGCGGGGGTGCCAACTTCAAGCTTGGCGCGAATGCGCCGCTGGGTGAAAAAGCAGCCGTCCGGGGCGTGGTGTACCACAACCAGCTCGCTGGCTACATCGACGCGGTGCAGCCCGATCTGAGCGTCAACGAGAACGTGAACAGCGGAACACGCACCGGCGTACGGGCAGCGTTGCGGTTCGATCCCAGCGAACGATTCAGCATCGTTCCCCGGCTCGTCTACCAGACCGTACGGATAGACGGCTGGAACCGCATCGACGCGTTCAACATCCTCGCCAACCCCTTTACCACTTCTCGCGCCGCTGTCAGGCTGGGCGAGCGCGAGCAATTCACCCAGATCGAGGAGCCCTTCACCGACGAGTTCGTTCTCGGCGATCTGAAGCTGCGATACGACCTGACAGGAATGAACCTCACGTCGATCACCTCCTACACGCACCGCGACATCCTGGTAGTGCGCGACGCCGGCGCCCTGACCTCCAGCATTACGGGTGGCAGCATTGGTCTTGCGGAAGACATCTACACGCTCAACTCGCCCCTCGACGACGCGACTACGGTCGATGTGGTGACTCAGGAAGTCCGCCTTGCGGGTGGCATCGACCGCGTGCAGTGGCTGGTGGGCGGTTTCTTCAGCAGCAACCAGCGCGACTATGGGCAGAGCCTCAGAGTGGCCGGCTTCGAGGCGGCTTCCGATATCCCGACGCAGGGCCTCCGCGCAGCGCGGGATGAGCTCTTTTTCTCCGACCTGTCGTACGACATGAAGCAGACGGCTGTTTTCGGCGAAGCCACTGTCAGCGTGATAGACCGGCTCGACCTCACCGGAGGATTGCGGTACTACAACTTCGATGAGGACCGCGAGCAGGTGTTCGACGCGATCTTCGCCAACGACAACACCGGGACCTCCGTCGTATCGGTCCCTGGCTCCACGAGCGCCAACGGCTTCGCTCCGCGCTTCATCGCCAGTTTCAAGGCCACCGACGGAATCACCTTCAACGCCCAGGCAGCCCGCGGCTTCCGACTCGGCGGGATCAACGATCCACTCAACGTCCCGCTGTGCACGCCGCAGGATCTCACCACATTCAGCGGCCGGGACTCCTGGAGAGACGAGACGGCGTGGAACTACGAAGTCGGCGCGAAGTCGCAATTCATGGGTGGGCGGACCTCCCTCAACCTGTCCGCGTTCTACATGGACATCGAGGACCTGCAGCTCATCGTGACCGCCGGCTCCTGCTCATCCCGGCTAGTCTTCAACGTGCCGAAGGCGGTCAGCCGGGGCGCGGAAATCGAGTTCGCCTCCGCGCCCAGTCAGTACTTCGACTTTTCGATCTCGGCGACGCTCAACGCCTCCGAGCTGCGGTCGACCCTGACCTCGACCGACGATGAGGGTGTGACCACTGTCGTCGCGGGGATCGAGGACGGCAACCGTCTGCCCAGTGTGCCACGTGTGCAGGCAGCCGCCTCGGCCACGTTCCGCCGGCCGCTGCGCTCGGGGGCGGAGGGTTTCCTCACGGGCACTTATAATCACATCGGAACGCGCTTCACGCAGATCGACGACCACGCGCCGGGCACGGGCACTGTGAACCTCAACTCCTTCGGTGCGAACACCATCGGCGGGCCGCTGAACGCGTCCACGTTCACCTTCGATCCGGAGCTGCCAGCGTACAACCTGTTCAACCTGCGAGTGGGCTTTGCCCGCGGGGATTGGGAAACCGCGCTCTTCGTCAACAACATCACCGACGAACGTGCGTTCCTCGCGCTCGACCGGGAACGCGGCACCCGCGCGCGCGTGGGCTACCTGACCAACCAGCCGCGAACGTTCGGCCTAACACTCCGTTTCCATTACTGAGCCTGATTCCTCCGCATCACAGACCGGGCGAGGCACGTCTCCGGTAGAGCCGGCGCAGGTGCGCGCCGGCATCTCGCGACGCGCGTTCGTCGGGTCTGTGGTGGCCGCACCGCTGACCTCGCAACTCGGGATCCTCGGCGCTCTGCGGCAGCGCATCGCGAGTGGTGGACCGACCACACCCCAGCCGCGAGAGCACGTGGTAGTCGTGGGCGCGGGCGCATTCGGTGGCTGGACCGCGCTCGCGCTCCGGCGCGCGGGAATGCGTGTGACGCTCATCGATGCGTGGGGGGCGGGACACTCGCGTGCATCGTCGGGTGGCGAGACGCGCGTCATCCGCGCGGTGTACGGCGGAGTTCCGATCTACAGCGAGATGGCGTCTCGCGCGCTGGCACTCTGGCGCGAGGCGGAGCAGCAGTGGCAGCGGCAGGTGCTTTTCCGCACCGGTGCGCTCTGGATGTGCGCAACCGACGATGCCTATGTGCGCAAGTCCATCGCGCCCATGCAGGCGGTGGGACTTTCGGTGGAGCAGATCTCGCCGGATGATGCGGCGCGGCGCTACCCGCAAATGAGCTTTCGCGACGTGCGGACGGTTTTCCTCGAGCCGGAGGCGGGGTACATCTCCGCGCGAGCCGCGTGCGAGCTGGTGCGCGAGACGTTCGTGCGTGAAGGTGGGGAGTTCAGACAGGCATGGGTGCGACCCGGTGCGAGTGCGGGTGCGCGGCTGCCAGCCATCACTTTAGCGGACGGCAGCACACTCAACGCAGACCGGTTCGTGTTCGCGTGCGGCCCATGGATGTCCCAGATCTTTCCCGACGTGATTGGACGCCGGATCGTCGCCACCCGACAGGAAGTCTTCTTCTTCGGCACCCCGGTCGCCGACACGCGATACGATTTCGGCGTGCTACCGTCGTGGCTGCACCTCGGCAAGCGCGTCGTGTACGGCGTGCCGGCGCACGAGCGCCGTGGGCTCAAGGTGGCTGACGACACAGCGGGTGAGGAGGTGGAACCGACCTCGATGGACCGAGCGCCAAGCCCCGCGGGAATCGCGCGGGCACGCGCCATCCTGGGTGAGCGATTCCCCGCACTGGCCGACGCTCCGCTGGTGGAAGCGCGCGTGTGTCAGTACGAGGCATCGAGCGATGGACATTTCCTGGTTGACCGACATCCGCAACTCGAGAACGTCTGGCTAGTGGGCGGTGGCTCGGGACACGGTTTCAAGATGGGGCCCGCGATCGGCGAGCACGTCGCGGCGGTAGTGCAGGGTCGGGCTGCGGTGCATCCGCTGTTCGCGTATGGACGCTTGCGCCCACGGTGACTCTTCTGACGGGCGTTTAGTATGAGCGCCAGCGGATTTGCTGCCGAGTCGCTGCTAAACCGGGCACATGAGCACGCTGCCACCTTTCTTCGGGCTCTTCCCGAGAGGTATGTGGGAGCGCGCGCGAGCCGCGGCGAACTGATGGCGGCGCTGAACGTGCCGCTCTCGCAAGGCGGCGAGGATCCGTCAGTGGTGATCGACGCGCTCGCCGGCCAAGCCGAGAGAGGAGCGATTGCCTGCGCCGGTCCGCGCTACTTCGGCTTCGTCATCGGCGGCAGCCTGCCAGTAGCGCTGGCGGCGGACTGGCTGATAAGCGCCTGGGACCAGAACCCCGGACTATACGCGACGTCGCCCCTGACGTCAGTACTGGAAGACACGGCGCGTGAGTGGCTGCTCGACATCCTGGACCTCCCGCGCGCGTCCAGCCTTGGCTTCGTCACCGGATGTCAGATGGCGAACTTCACCTGTCTCGCGGCGGCGCGTCACGGTGTGCTTCGCCGCACCGGATGGAATGTCGAGGAAGACGGTCTGGCCGGTGCCCCGCGGGTGAATCTCGTGACGAGCGCGGAGTCGCATGTCACAGTGGACGTCGCGGTGCGCTACCTCGGTTTCGGAACGCGTCATCTCTTGCGCGTCGAAACCGATGGACAGGGAAGGATGCGCGCCGATCGCCTGCGCACTTTGTTGGGCACTCTCACGGGCCCGACCATCATCTGCGCGCAGGCCGGCAACGTGAACACTGGCGCGTTTGATCCGCTGCGGGAGATCGCCGAGGCCGCGCGCCAGCATGAGGCGTGGCTGCATGTCGATGGAGCGTTCGGACTATGGGCGCGGGCGAGCCGCGAACATTCCCATCTCGCCGACGGCATCGAGATGGCCGACTCCTGGGCCGCCGACGCCCACAAATGGCCCAACGTCCCCTACGATTGCGGCCTCGCTATCACGCGGCACCCCGAGTACCATCGCGCATCGATGACTTCCACCGCCGCGTATCT
>JACDCM010000230.1 GCA_013817545.1 Gemmatimonadaceae bacterium
AGTGATAGTAGAAGCCGCGATACCCCGTGGCATCGCGCGCTTCGCTCTGGTCGCTGTCCCAGAAGAAGCGGAGTATCACGAGGGTGCGGGTCACCGCGCGTTCGCGGGACACATATCCGCGCTCGGCGGCCACGGCGTAACAGGCAAGGGCGTGTCCCGAGCCCGCGACGGTTGCCAGTGCGTCCTGCTTCGTGCTGTCGGGCACGAGACCGTTGGATGGATTCATGCCGCGATCGAAATAGCCGAACGTCAGGCGCTCGATCCGCTCGAGCATCGCTGCCGACAGCTCAGAGCGCGGAACGGAGCTCGCGATACCCTGGGCGCTCACGCCGTTCCCCAGAGCGTCTTCCGCTCGTGCGCTTCCCAAGGATCGACGCCATTCAGAAGATGAATGGCCCCGGGTCCCGACGTGGCGATGCACACGCCCAGCCGGGCCGTGTACTTCGCGTATGCGTCGGAGCTCATTGATTGCGTCGTCTCGCCGCCCGCTGAAGCGCGGCGAGCGTCGTGTTGGCCATGGTGTCGAAGACGAGGTGACCGGCCGTCATCCCCATCTTCATACGGGTCTTCATCTCCTCGCAATCCCTGCGGCTGGGTGACTGGGGCTAGCGCCACACTCGCGTCTCCGGACGAAATACGGCCCAGGCGAACCAGAAGTAGTCGCCTGACGGCACAGCGGTGAGGCGCGTCCCGCTCAGTTTGCCCGAGGTTGCTTGACCACGGAGATTCCACGTGCTTCCCGTCTCCCGATCCCGGAACGTCCCGCCGGGGCCCGCCTTGAACGTCAGCATCCGGCCGTTGACGCGCCGGTCGAACACCCCGCTCGCGCCGATGTCGCGCCCCGATGCTATCCGCGACTTGTCCAGCGCGCTCGCCGTGCCTGGCGCCCAGAAGATCGCCAGCGGGCGGCCGCTCACGACGTCGTTCACCACCCGCACCTCACGCATCCGCGAGAACGGGTACGCCACGGTTTCCGAGTTCACGCGTACCGCCACGACACGCTCCATCGCTGGCAGGCGGTCGTCCCGCTTGCCGCGGAAGAATCCGGCGAGCGGGCCGCCACCGGGCGCATCGTATCCGGCATACGGGTTGGTGCCGTAGGGGCGGTCGAAGCCCGTCTTCCGGGACAGGACATCTCCGTCGGGGTGCGCCGCCTTGAACTCCGCCCAACTCACGGTCTGCGCGTTGAGCCATCTCAGCGTGTCACCCGCCAGCTCGCCGACGATGGCCTCGCCGGTCGCCTGCTGCCACCAACTCTCCGTCTGGCGGTCATACATGACGAGATCTGAATGACGGAGTCTCCCCGTCGTCCCGAAGTCGAGCACCCGCCCGCCGTGCCGTCTGTCAAAGACGAGCGCCGTGTTGCAGAGGGGGCAGAAGGTGACTGCCACGGGAAGATCGCCGATCCGGTCGTTCACGATCTCGTGCCAGATGAGGAGTTGGAGGGGATAGGCGCGCGCCGCCCGGCCGTGTTCGACCACGAGCACTGGCTCGCGCGCCTCGAGCCATCGATCGGCTGAGCGCACCGTCTCGAATGTCGGGCGGTCGATCGCGGGAATTCCATCCTTCGGCGGCCCGCCGGCGACTATCTCCTCGAGCGGCACGGTATGACGCGAGAAGTCGGTGCGCCACTCGCTCCGCTTTCCGTCGCTCGCCTGCGCGGCGTGCTCACTCGGCATTGCGCAGGCAAGGAAGGCAAGCACGCCGAGGCATGCGGCGCGCCTCACGAGATGTGTGATGCCTCGCGCGGTTCCGCGCTCGCCCGCGGTCACGTGGCGTGCGCCCTTACCTCGTTCCCACGCAGCAGCCGCACGAAGCCCAAGCCGAGAATGACACCGAATATCAGGTGACCGACGAGGCTCCCGATGGCGACCGGCAGCATTTCCGGCATCCGGAGCGACGCGAAAGGGGGCATACCGAGCATGACGGGCATGAGGATGAGCCCGCCGAGCACCCACCAGACGAGGCCCCAGAGCGCGCCTAACCCCGCACCGCTGCCGTAGGTGCCGGCACGACCCCCAAGGAGCGCGCCGAAGAGCGCGCCGATCACCGCGCTGTTCACGAGGTGGTACAGCCAGCCGACGACAAGGCTCTGCGAGCCCACCACCATGGCCACCATAGCCATCATCGGCATTTCGCCCCCTTCGGGCGTGGGCGCTGACATCATCTGCATCATCATACCGAATACCATTCCCGCCGCGACACCCGCGGCGGCACCAACCATGAGTCTCGATCGCATCGTCATCTCCTGTGAAGGTTGTCACTATTACCCGCCGTGGCGCCGCACACTCGGTCGCCCGGCTCCTACGCTGCCACGAAGCCCTCGTTGTGCAGCGCCGCCATAACGCGCTCGCGTACGCTCCCGGGGTTCGAGTGCTCGCTGCGCACCTGCGCGAGCGTCTTGAGGAACGTTCGCTCGAACTCATGCTGCGGTTGACAGCGTGCGCAAAGCACGAGGTGCGCGCGAATCGCCGCCATGCGCTCCTCGGTAAGCTCCCCGTCGATATAATCCCACAGCTGCCGCATCACGGCGTCGCAGTCCAGCATCGGTGTCATGTCAGTCATCGGACCTCGTCTCGGAGGAGTCGCGATCGGCGCGGACGACGCCCGCGTCCCGGGCGTACGCGAGCAGCGCCTCTTGAAGCAGCCGGCGGCCGCGAAAGAGCCGCGAGCGCACGGTTCCGATCGGCACGCCGAGCACACCGGACGTAGTGTCGTACGACTGGTCCTGCACATCCACCAGAATCACCACGTCCCGGTACGCCTCCGGCAGCTCGGCGAGGGCGCGATCGACCGCATCGGAGAGATCGACCTCGGCGAAGAGGTCACCGCACCCGCTCTGCTGCGCGGAGGCGTGCACCGCGGCTGCGGCTAGCGCCTCGAGCTCAGCGTCCTCGCACGTGACTTGTCGCTGCTCGCGCTGGCTAGCCCGGCGGAAGAGGTTGCGGCAGATCGTAAAGAGCCAGGCGCGGCACTCCGTACCGGGCGTGTAGGAATCCCACGCGCGGTAGGCGCGCAGGAAGGACTCTTGGACAAGGTCGTCGGCATCAGGCTCGTTTCGGGTCAGAGAGAGAGCGTAGCGCGTGACCTCGGGGATCCAGCGCAACGCCTCGTTCTGAAACTGCCGGTCCTTCTCGCGTTTGCTCTCTTCGTCACTGGCCATATCGCTGGGGCAAGTCACTCCTTCCGGGAAAAGTTCCCGCAGTCAGGCCGCAACGAGTTATGCAGGACTGCGGCGGTCTCGCTGGCGTCATCAACGCGTTGCGTGCGGGATCTTTCGAACGCGTCTTCCGCGGCCGCCTAACGAAATCGCGGGCGTAGCTTCCGCGTTACATAGCCGCCACGAGAGTCAACACATGCGCCTCATTGTTGCGATTATCGGGTTCGGCACGGTCGCTCTCGCCTGTGCTTCCAAGCAGACGCGATCGACTGGTAGTTCCTTGCATGACTTGAGGACGGACGCGAGTGCCTTTCAGCCCGGTCGTCTTCGGCGTGCTGACCACGAACGTTACTCACGCAATCATCCGCATCCTTCTCGGTGCCGCGGGCATCGGAGCAGGACTGGCGAAAAAGGCACGCGGGTTCTGCATCTTTCTCGCGCCCTGCTGCTCGCGGTTGGCCTTCTGAGATTCGTTCCCGGCGTTGACGACCTGCTCGTCAGAATACTGAACGTGAACGAGGCAGTAGCCTTCTTCAATATCGCGGTTGGGGCTGTTCGCTGACACTCGGTCTTCTTCCCGGACATTCGCGTCAGACAGCGACATGATGCTCACCCGGGTTGGGTAGTAGGGAGCGACCGGGCCAGCGTCCCTTGTAGCACAAACCCCCATGCGCAGCACCGCGATAGCGAAACGTCCTCCAGCCCCAGGAGCTGCGCGCCACTTGGGCAAGTAGCGTATCTCCCTGTGTCGCTGGCGATAACCAACGCGAGCTATCGCCGCGATACCTCAACCGGCATATTGGTGCGCCTTCTGCCCGAATGGGAGGCGAGATCGTCCCTTCCATTGCAAAACCAGCTTAAGAGCCCATGAGCCTTAGCGCGGAACTGAGCGGCTTTGCGGGATTCCTGCGCGGGCTTCCAGCGTTCCTCCGATATCGCATCACGGCCGACCAGGCGCGTGAAGCCGTGGTTCGTCGCATTCGCGAGCGCGAATCGAACTTCCTGGCGCTCGCAGAGCGTGCAATCTTCGGCAACCCGAAGAGCCCTTACCGGTCCTTGCTCCGATTGGCGGGATGCGAGTTGGGGGATCTCCGCCGGATGTTGCACGCGGATGGGCTGGACAATACGCTCCGGGTACTCCGAATGGCTGGTGTGTACGTCAGCTTCGAGGAGTTCAAGGGGTTGCGGCCGATCGAGCGAGGTGGGCGTATCATTCCGGCTGTGCCGGAGGACTTCGACAACCCGTTCCTGACGAATTATCACCACGTGGGAACCGGCGGAAGTACAGGCGCCAGCCGCCGAGTGCTGATGGACCTGGATCATCTTACCGCTCGTCTCCCGATGATTCTGCTCGGTGACATGTTCCACGGGCTGGCTGGAATTCCCAACGCCTTCTGGTTCGAGATCCCACCTGGGAACGGTCTCGACAGCGTCCTGACAAGGGTTCCCGTGGGCAACGCTCCGGAGCGGTGGTTTTCCCCCATCCGTGGTGGCCGCGATGGCGCAGGGCTGAGATTCCGGGTGGCGACGCAGGCGACAGTGGCATTGGCGCGCGCTACCGGCAATCGCATTCCCTCACCCGAGTATGTACCGCTGGATCAGGCACGGGTAATCGCGCATTGGGCCGCGGAAGCGCTCCAGCGGCGAGGGGCGTGCGCCATTCGCGCGCACGTTAGCAAGGCGCTGCGAATCTGCATTGCCGCCCGGGCGGAGGGAATCGATCTCACCGGTACGGTCATCTGCTCGGGTGGAGAGCCACCAACCGCGGCCAAAGTGGCGCAAATCCGAAGTATGGGCGTGAAGTTTTACTCCAACTATTACTTCACCGAGGCTGGCGCGGTTGGAATGAGTTGCACGACATCGGAAGATCCCAATGATCAGCACTTCTTCCAGGATCATTTGGCCCTCATCCAGGCGTCGCGAGAGGTGACCGGGTTCGACATGACGGTGTCCTCGTTTCACTTCACCACCTTGCTTCCCAGCGCCCCCAAGGTGCTTCTGAACGTCGAGTCCGATGATTACGGAGTCGTGGAATCGCGCAAGTGTGGTTGTCCTTTCGAACACCTTGGCTTCTCCACTCACGTTCGAGACATTCGCAGCTTCCGAAAGCTCACCGGAGAGGGGGTGACGCTCGTTGGCAGCGACATGGAGCGCATCCTCGAGGAGACGCTTCCCCGCCGATTCGGAGGAACGTCTCTCGACTATCAGATCGTTGAGGAAGAAGACGAAGCGGGGTTCACGAGACTCACGATCATCATGCATCCAGCGCTTGGGTTCGCCGATGAGCAGTCGGTTGTGCGGACGGTGCTCGCTTCGTTGCCGAAAAGCGGCCCGGCAGCCGAGATGTCGGGAAGTCTCTGGAGTCAGGCGCATACGTTTCGCGTGCGCCGCGAGGTGCCTCGGGTGACATCGAGAGGTAAATGGATGCCGCTGCGGGTCGCCCGGGGATCTGTAACCAGTGACCGCGCAGTCTCCTCCTCAGAGCGGATCGCATGATTGCCCAGAGCTTGAGAGCGAGGTGGGCTGCAACGCTGCTACTGGCAGCCGTCCAGCTCGCGGGCTGCGCGCGTGCGGCGGAGGAAGAGCATACTGCGGCGCGCCGAAAGCTGCGCGTGCTGTTGCAGCCTTATATCGCCATGGCGCCTCTGCTCATCGCTGATGCCGAAAGTCTCTTCGCCAAGCAGGGACTCGAAGTCGAGTTCGTCAGGATGGACAATGCCGCGAACGCTTTGCCGTTGCTCCTCAACGGTGACATCGATGTTCTGCCGGGCACGATAATGCCCGGAGCTCTGAACGCCATGGCTCGCGGAGAGCCGATCCGAATCGTGGCGGACAAGGGATATTTTGCCGCGGACGGCTGCACTCACATTGCACTCATGGCGCGTCCCGGTCTGGTTGGAAGCGATGGGGCATCACCCGCGGTACAACGCGTCTCAACGGATCGTGGAGCGTCGGGTCTCTACTTCGTCCGGAGTGCCTTGCTGAGCGTAGGACTCTCGCTCGACAGCATGGAAGTCGTGGAGATCCCAAACGCTCCGGAGATCGAGGCACTGGGCTCCGCCTCCATCGACGTGGCACTTGCCGGGGAACCGTGGTTGTCAAGGATGGTGCGCGCAAAGAAGGGAGTCGTGTGGATTCCAGCTCAGCGGATTCTGCCGGACTTTCAGTACTCCCTGATTTTCTTTGGACCAAATCTGCTGCAACGCGATCGCGATGCCGGCCGGCGCTTCATGGTCGCCTATCGTGAAGCCATCGGCATGTATCGCGAAGGCAAGACACCGCGGAACATCGACATCCTGGCGAAGGCCACCGGCGAGGAGCCCGACCTTGTGCGCGCAAGTTGCTGGATCGCCATGCGCCCTGACAGTCGCATCGATCTCGCCAGCATACTCGAGTTCCAGAAATGGGCGCTGGCGCATGGCTACGTGAGTACTCCGGCCAGCGCAGCTCAAGTG